>CAZDQA010000036.1:0-6653 GCA_964507605.1 uncultured Pseudomonadales bacterium
GAGAAAGAGTTGGCAAGAAAGGGGAGAAGGGAAATAGGGAGATTGAGATTGGTGAGTTTAAAAACACCGAGGAGAATCAAAACTAAGATTAAGGGAATGCCGGCAGATTGAAGATCAGAAGGGGAAGAGAATAAGGTGTTGGCAACAGTAAACTCTAAATACCAAAACAAAATCTGCCACGAACCGCCGGGGTTGAACTTGATTAATAACCACAATACGGCCACGCCGGCGATAAACGGGGCAGTGCCGATTAAAGTTAAGCGGAAAGGGTCGGTTTGGGCGATTTGGGCGGAGCCGAGGGTTAAATGGCCGTCTTTTAGCTCGGGCTTTAAGTTCAGCGCGCCGGTGCGGACTTGGAGAAATTCGGCGGCTAAAACATGGGAGAATTCATGGAGAAAAATGCCGGGAAGCAAGATAAAAAATAATAAATTAAGCGGCAGGAGCCGGAAAAGGCGGGAGAGAAGGGCTTGGGAAGAGAGGAACAAAAAGATGGCGCTGATAATGAAGGCAAGCAAGGATAAAAGCATATTTATTTAAGCATCTTGGCAAAGATTTCCGCCTGTTCTTGGGCGTCATCAAGGGCGTTGTGGGTGTGGCTGGTTTTGGGCGGGTAAAGAGAGCGGACTTTCTTTTTAATTGTTTCCCGCCAAGAAAGTTGATGTTTAGCCATAAAATAGGCTTTGATATCCAGTCCGGAAATGCCGAACGGGTCGCGGCCCAAAAACTTAATAAAGTACCAGTGGGTAAATGACCAATCGAAGGTGGCGTTAAAACCCACGAATACCGGCCGGTTTTCCTTGCTCACGGTTTTAATCCACTGTTCAAATCGACCCATGGCCCGGGCCGGCTCTTCGCCTTCAGCTTTAAGTTTTTCCAGAGATAAACCATTAACTTCCATTGCCCGTTGAATAAAATTAGTGTTTAGAGGCTTAAGTTCGGCGTAAAAAGTTTGATCGGTTTGGCCGACGACGCAGGCGCCGACGGACAGCAAACTGAACTCTCCGGGAATCGGGCCGGAGGCTTCAATGTCCACAGAAATGTAGGTTTCCGGCTTTGGCGGCATTATGCTTTATCCTTAATTGCCTTGAGGAAATCGTCAGGTTCCTGAAGCTCAAAAAAATTGTTTTTCCAGGCAAAACGGGTGCCAATGAGAGTAAAAAGAGCAATTAAGCCGGCAAAGAAGGGTTTTAAAGTTTTTAAAAAGTACCAGGAAGCAGCCGCGCCGCCAGCGAGAATGCTTAATAAAGAAAAAGCAATAATACCGGCGAGGTTAGTGGTTGATTTGGCGGGCAGGGGGGAGGCAGGCTGAGTAAAAGTTTCCGGAGCGGGTGCCGCCTGGCCCAGCATTTGTTTTAGTTTCTGCATTTCCTGTTCTGCCACGCGGACCTTGCCGGTATTTTGGCAGGTAGGACAACCGCGGCCGTTGCAGTTAGGACAAGTTAAGATTTGATAGGTCATAGGTTTCTCCGGACTTTAATTTGCCGCTAATAATCATTTCGGCAAGCGGTTCTTCGATTTTATCCTGAATTAAGCGTTTTAAGGGCCGGGCGCCGAAGTCTTTGACGTTACCCAAAGCGGCGAGTTTATCAAGAGTGGCATCAGGTACGGTTAAAACAATGCCTTTGGTTTTCAGGCGGTTAATAACCAGATTAAGTTGAAGCCGGGCGATTTTTTTAATATCAGCTAAAGATAGTTGGTTCATGACAATAATGTCGTCAATGCGGTTTAAGAACTCCGGGCGGAGATAGCCGGAAAGGGTTTTCATTAAGGCAGTGCGGTCGGAGTGGGGAGTGCCGGAAACGTCGATGTTCGAAGTCATGATAATAATCGTGTTTTTAAAGTCAGCAGTGTGGCCCTGGGAGTCGGTTAAGCGGCCGTCTTCCAAGACCTGTAGGAAAACATCAAAGACTTTAGGGTGGGCTTTTTCCAGCTCATCCAAAAGAATTAAAGAGTAGGGATGCTGGCGGATGGGATTAGTCAGCTGGCCGCCTTCTTCATAGCCAACATAGCCGGGAGGAGCGCCGATTAACTTGTCGGCAGTGTGGGCTTCGGTAAACTCAGACATATCCAACCTGACCATGGCTTTTTCTGATTGATAAACAGTTCGGGCCAAAGCCTTGGCCAGTTCGGTTTTACCGACTCCGGTGGGGCCTAAAAGCAGAAAACTACCGATGGGGCGATTAGGATCTTTTAAGCCGGCGCGGGAGCGTTTGATAACATCGCTAATTGCTTTGACGGCCTGGTTTTGACCGATGACTTGATCATTTAATTGCTGTTCCAGGTTCATCAGTTTGACTGATTCTTCCTGGGTTAAGGAAGTAATCGGGATGCCGGTGCGCTGAGACAGAACGGTTTTTAAATCCTCAATCGTGATGGCGGACTTGCCGCTAATTTTGGCACCGGAAGTGGCTTCGTCCAGCAGGTCAATGGCTTTATCAGGCAGAAAGCGGTCCGGGACATAACGGACGGAAAGATCAACCGCTGATTCGATGACCTGATCGTCAATGGTAATGCCGTGGTGTTTGGTAAGCTTAGCGCTGACTGATTTTAAGATTTTTATGGAATCAGCGCGGGAGGGTTCGTCAACCTTGATTGGTTCAAAGCGGCGTTCTAGGGCCGGATCTTTTTCAATGTATTGGCGAAATTCGTCGGCAGTAGTAGCGCCGATAACGTTTAAATCGCCGCGGGCCAGGGCGGGCTTTAAAATATTGGCGGCAGTCATGGCGCCGGCGGCAGAACCAGCGCCGATAATCATGTGGATTTCATCAATAAAGATAATAATGTTGCCGGAGCGTTTAACCTCTTTAATTAAGCTTTGCAAACGGGTTTCCAGTTCGCCCTGGTAAGAAGCGCCGGCCAGCAAAGTGGTTAGGTTAAGATTAAAGATTTGAATGTTTTTAAGAATATCGGGGACTTGGTTTTGAGCAATTTTTAAAGCCAGGCCTTCGACAATGGCGGTTTTACCGACGCCGGGATCGCCGACCAAAATAGCATTGGATTTGGTGCGGCGGGCCAGAATCCGGATTAACTGTTCGATTTCTTTTTCCCGGCCGATGACCTGGTCAAGCTTAGCGGTTAAGGCTTTTTGGGTGAGGTTTTCGGCAAACTGCTTTAATATTTGCAGTTGATCGGAAGTTTTAGATTGAGGCTGATTGGGCAGCTGATTGGAAATTGCCTGGCGGAGATCTTTTTTATCTAAAGGCTCGTCTAAATAGTCGTTTAAAGGGACTAAAAAATGAACCGGGTGAACCAAGGGAGAGTTGAGGATTAAAGATTCGGCAAAAGAGAGGTAAATAATTTTTTTAAGATCAAGGGAAAAGGAAACTTTATCAGGATTTTCAGCCATAGGCTGATCGGCCTTTGGCCGAAGCCGAAGGTCGGTTCTACCAAGGCGGGTGAGAATAGTGGTAATTTGCGGCTCGCGGTTTAAAACCTGAGCGAGATGAAATGGCAGGGCTAGAGACTGGTTTTGTTTAGCGGCGGCCAGAAGAGTGTCGGCCAGGAGTTTTAAGGACTCTTGGGAAAAGTTAGGGCTGATGTCGACAGCGTTTAAGGCCATAATAGTTTCCAGGCAATAAGTAAAATTAATAAAGCCACAGTAATTAAAACTACCCGCTTGATAATAAAGATATTTTTCAGAAACTTACGGGTCTTGAGGTCAATAAAATCAGGCAGAATAAAGCCAACCGTTTGGTCATCCTGAAGGCCGTAAACACCCAATTGGTCGCAGGCGGGACAGCCCTTACCCTGGCATTGGTCGCAGGTGATGACAGAAATCGGTTGGGCAGGTTCAAAGGACATGAGTTAATAATAGCAGAAATTAAGGCTCTAGGAAGTAATAAGAAAATTGGTTAAGATCAACGCCGACCGATTTTAATTTATCCAGAGCCGCTTGTTTAATTGTTTCCGAAACCTGAGTTAGCAAGCGGATACGAAAACTGTTTTTATCAAAATCATAAATAATTCGGTAATCTTTAGTTTCAATCGGGAGCTGGGAATACCAAGGATATGTTTGATTAAGCTTTTCCAGGGCTTGGCCATATTTTAAGTCGTCTTGAATCAGTTGGGCAGATTCTTGTGGATTAAGTTTATTAAGATTAAATTGATTTTTTACAGAAGGGGATGGAGAAGGGGAAGGAGTTGTTGTCTTGGTTTTAGAACGTGAGAAAAAGGAGATCATAAGAATGATTAAAATTATTCCGATTATAATTATAAGTTTTTTTTTCATGGCATGCCAAACCCGCTTACTTCAATTGTATCATCATCGCTGCCGATTATCTGGAAATGGCCAGATTCGTCAACAGGATAAAACATAGTTTTATAGGGAGCGTTGGATTCAACGGTAGTAACACCATCGGAGGAAACGGAGTAAACAATACCAACGTGGGCATTACTACTACTTCCGGCAGGAATGTGGAAAAAGATGGCCATGCCCGGACAAACATCTTGAATGGTAATATTGTTAGCATCAATATAACGTCCTTCTCCTTGGAAATATCCTGTAAGCTCATGAGTAACCAATTCTGGGACAAGAATAGGAGAACTTGATTCGGAAAATGACTTAACGACTAACCAAGTACACCAGAACATATTGACAAAAGTGGTATTGGTGTTGATGCCGATTAAGTCAGGATTTTGTGCAAAAAGTACATCATCAAATAATTCCGGGTAGTTAGGCGATTTATTAAAATAACCCCAAAAACCGCGCTGAAGATTATCGACAATAGTCTTGGCCCGATCAGCAACAGGTTGGGAGCAAGAGACGGAGCCAGTGCCAGTGCCGCCGCCTGGACCGACGGTAAGGTTTTCTGACCCGGAAAGAAAAGGCGTAATAAAGCGCCAGAAGTTGGAGGTAATCGCATCGATCGGCAGATTGAACTCCGGACTTTCGGCCACGCCGACGGTCATTTGATCTTTGCTGGTGCTGAATTGTTTTTGGGATTCTTCAGGAACAAGGCTGAAGGGGTTGGGACGGAGAGCAGTGGGTGGGGGATCTGAGGATAGGGAAAAAACCGGCCGGGGGAAGGCCGCAGATAAAAAAAGAATCAGCAGAAAAACTTTTAGTTTCATAGGGGATTTTGGCCGATAAATGGTTGGAGAAAGGATTGGGTTTGTTGGGCGGCATTGTAATCGGAGCCGAGGAAGGTGTAGTAAAACTTGGATTGGGTCTGGCCGTTGCCGAGGCCGAAGATGTCTTTCGGATAGGCAGGACCAAGATTAAAGATATTAAAGATACCGCTATTTTTACTATAGATGCCGATGAGATTGTCGGAGATTTGTTTTAAGAAGGGTGTGTAGGTTGTAAACTTGACCGGAGATTCGGTAGGTTTGTAGGTAGTAAAACTGCTGTCTTGGGCAATGTCGCCGCCGCCAATGTTAACTTTATTGACGGTCGGCAGGGCATTGTCAATAGGAGGAACGGTGGGCGGCTGGAAAGGGACAGTAAATAATAAGGCACTGCTAACCTCAAAAGTTCTGGGTATATGGGGGTGAATTACTTCGTGGACTTCACCAGACGGAGATTCAATAAAACCCTTGGTATCTTCGCGGGAAAACATGGGAATATAAGCCCAGATTTTGGCCGTGCTGGAAGTCAACCACTGTTCTAGCGCCGTTGGGTTATCCAAAGGCTTAGGCTCAAGTTGGGATAATTTGAATTTGCCCAAAGGCGTGCTGATTTCATAGTCATGGATTTGAATGGTGGCCGGGGTGAAGCCGTAAAGTTTAGTAATAGTAGCGGCATCAGGTTTGGTGGTAGGGTTGGAAGAATTAGAACCGGAAGAACCGGAATGAAGACAGTCTGGGGAGAAACTGTAAGCGGGGTTAGTTTTGGTGCCAGAATAAGGTTTATCGCCGCGAAAGGGATAGTCCTGATAGGAACTGCAAAAACCGGACATAGCACAGACAAATTCAGCGTAAGTAAGCGTGCCAAAATTAGGATGTCCGGCGGGGTATAAAAGATTGGGGGAAAGGTGTTTAGCCAGCTTATTGGTGAGAGCGTCTGGTTGGAAACTGCCATAATATCGGCCAGAGGCATAATAAACATCATCTTTAGAAGCAAGACTGCCAAGAGCTTTAAATCCAGCTTTATCCCAGAGAAAGATATTATCAAGTAAAACCCGGGCGGCAATTTCCATGGCATCATTGGGATAACAGCGGGAAAATTTACCAGTGGCAGTACATTGTTGCTGATCGTCGCTTAACTGTTCATCGCTAGGAGTAAGGCCGTAGTATGGGGTGTCGGTAACCTGCATTAAACCTAAGGCCGTGGATAAGTTTAAGTTTTTTTTACAGACATAAGCAGACGGGTTGGCGTAAGCAACAGTTCCCTCGATCCAATAGATGGCTTGCAGGACTTTTAAGGGGACATATTGGGCCGCTCCGCCACAGCTTTGAACTTCTTCGATCAGGTTAACTATTTCTGGGGAATTAGGCTGGGGAGCAAAACCACAGTTGGTGGTTTTATTGGTTTGTCCGGAAGCACGCATAATCATGGCGTTTTTCAGTTTATCCTGATAAGACTGCGGCGCCAGCTTGGGGAAGACGCTGAATTCCAGGTAGTCGGCGAGATAGAGCTGGGGAGTTTGAGCATGAGCGGGAGAGAAGAAAATAAATAAAAACAGTAGTAAAAAAAGGCAGAGGCGGGACATTAG
>CAZDQA010000036.1:6753-7911 GCA_964507605.1 uncultured Pseudomonadales bacterium
TAGGTGATTAACCGCCAGATAGCCCAAACAGCGGCTAAGATGGCCAGGCCGGCGAGGGCGTTGCCGATCATGGTTTTGGAAGTTTTCACCCGTTCCTGGTTGCCGCCGGAAATAATATAGTCGATGGCGCCCCAGATGAGAAAGGCAAAAGCGGCAATGGCGCCGAGAATAAGAGCAATCTGGAGCAGGTTAGGAAGGAATTTATCAAAAGATTGATAGGCAAAAAAGCCCTTGGCTTGAGCGTCGATATTGGTAAGACCGCCGCCGCCGCCGCCATTGCCCCCGCCACCTCCTCCATTATAATCACATGAACATGTAGCAGAACCTGGGGGGCACTCATTTTGAGTACATGTAGCATCATAGTCAGGATTAGGGCACATTACACTATCTATACAAACGGTGTCACAGTTTTTAGTACAACTGGGTGCGGCGAACAAGGGAGCGAGGGTGAGGAGGAAGAAAGCAGAAACAAAGACGATAGATTGAAAAAACTTCATAGAGTTGGCCAGGCCGGATTTAAAATATTCAGGCCGGTTAAGGTGCTGATTAATCTGATAATCGCGTAAGAAAGAACCAAAATCACCAAGCCGAAGATGCCGTTAAACATTTGCTCTTTAGCTTTTTTTAAGCGTTCGGGGTTAGATCCGGACATAATCCAGTTTAAAGCGCCCCAAACTAACTGGAGAAAAACCATTAGGCCGCCAACAATGACTAAAAATTTCCAGATGATGGCAATATATTTAGCGAGGGTGTTAGGGTTATCTAAACCGGAGATAGCCTTGTTGGTAATTGATGCCATATTATGATTGTAACCTGTTTAGTTATTGGGGAGCAAGCTTGGTAATAATATCGCTAGAATTGAGGATATCAAAACCAAGAATTTTCCCAATAACATAAGTGATGGGGATAGACAGAATGACGATAATCAGACCAATGATGGCGCTGCTCATTTGGTTTTTGGCTTTAGTAAGTTTGTCGGCCTGGTCGGCGCTGGAAATCCAGGTGAGAGCGCCGATAATAAACCAGATTAAAAAAGCCAGACCGCTGAAAAAGGTAATGATGGTAATAATGTTGGAAATCACGGCGGCAAAACGGGTGGGAACATCGGAGCCGGGATTGGTAATGCCGGAAGTAAAGCCGGAAATAGGTTGAAGCGGT
>CAZDQA010000037.1:0-7589 GCA_964507605.1 uncultured Pseudomonadales bacterium
TGTGTTGGGTGTGTTTGGTGTTTTTTTTGCGGCAATTCATTCATTACAAGCTGCCGCTACCGACCCAGGGATTGATAAAGTTCCCAAAAAAGGTATTTTAGACAGTATGCCTGGTAGGGCTATAGTCTGACCAGCAGCTTGTAATGAATGAATTGCCGCATAAAAACTTGGGTTAAAAATTGTTCCCGCCACATATCCAGCTGGGCTGGAGTTTAATATTACTTTTGCTTGATCAAACCAAAGTTGCTTTTTTAGGTCTAATTTTAACATTTCGGCTATGCCGCCGACAATATCGACCCCCAATCCGGCAATCGTCAGTAAAGAGCTATTCACCCAGAAATTCGGGTCTTTTATATCATTTCTCCAATCCGGCTTATAGCGCGTCTTTATCACCATCGACAACAAACGGTCTCTGGTGTCTTTTTCAATCTTCCCTTTTTGATAAAACTCCTCAATGTGGCGCCTTATTCCGACTTTATCCGCTAAAAATAAACCTCGCTCATTTGCTCGGGTTAACTCCCTAGTGAGTTCTTCCACCACCCACTTACCATAGGCCTCCTTTATCTGCTTCAGCTCTTTTTGCACCGGATCCTTTTGCAGGCCTTCAATCAACTTAGTTCTATTTTCCTTGCCCGCTACTCCCCTCAGCCATTCCCACCCCCGACTCGCCAGTTTACCTAAACCTCCCTCAGGAATATTTTCCAACCTCTCCCCGGATAATTTCAGTATTTCTCCTAAAACAGCCTCGCGCCAAAACCAATAAGTCTTCGGCATTCCACTATCCGGAATATTAACATTTAACGCCCAGCCCGGGCCCATTCCTTCTTTTCCGACCTCCATTAATTCACTAAACTCTTTCCAAAGCTTCTCATTATCTCCTTGCAGTTGATCATTCTTTCCCAACTGCCAAAAAGTTGCCGGATTCAAATCCTCGTATCTCCCTGATCCCGGATGTTCTATCCTTTCTCTCATTATTTCCGCAAACGCATACTGTTGTGACAAGCCCATTGCCTGCTGGCTTAAATCTACCATAAAATTAATCGGGAACTTCCTCTTCCTTAATTTATTATCCCCTGCCACATCACTATCCCAAAAATCAAATTCTACATAAAATAAATCCCCTAAACCCACCGCCTCGCCGGTGACATCGTCATATGCCCGCCTCATAAAACCCAGCGACACTTGCGCATCAATCTCTGCTTTTGCTTTATCTTCATCCATCTGTCCCTGCAGTGCCGCCCCTCTCCAGCCTGCCGCCACCATGTCCGAAGCCGGAAAATAAAGTTGCTCTGCCTCTCGCTCTACTCTCGCCTCCCAATATTTAGCATCATTGCGCAATAAAAGCTCTTCTTTCCAGCGGCCCGTTTCCTCATCTCTCACCGGTCTTCCTGCCTCATCCACCACTTTGTGTAAAACGCAGTGTGAGTACATTCCTTTTCCTGAACCTCCGACTATTAAATGAGACAAAATCTGCTGTAGTTGCGGGCTCGCCGCAAACAACTGTTCCCATCTGGTATCTACAACGTTCGATACTGCCGCCCTCTGCCTAGCCAAAATCTTGTCAATCCATTCCTCGTGTTTTTCAATCCCGTAAATTCTTCTGGCCGATCCCACCACCGGATGAAAATGTTCGTGTAAAATTCTGTTAATATCAAATCTGTCGTAAAGAAACTGCTGGCTTGCCACCCAATCGCCGCCGGTTGCCTCATATCCGGCCCGATAATAACCAATAATCATCTCCGCCGCCCGGATGCTTAAAGATGTTTCCATCGCCAGCTCCGGTCCGGTCAATGTCCCTGATCTATACCGGGAATCATCGCCATATGTATTAATCATTTCCTCCATGTATTTTTTAATGTTGGGAAATTCATTCTCCAAATGAATAAGACTCATATTCCCTAAAATTTTCCTAAACGTGTCGTGGATATTTTGCCTAGAATCTTCCATGGTTACTAATATATGTGCTTCGTTCGCCCCAAATTCACTCTTTTGCCTCACTTCTCTGGCTAAACTTAGGTTCGGGTCGCTAAACCTACTGTTATTTACCCCCATATCCACATTCCAGGTTCTTTTATCCCTTAACACAAACTCCAAGGCCATGGCTAATGTTCGTGTCGCCTCTTCGGGGGATACTTTTCCCAACACATCTTCTTTCACCAGTTCTGCCACCGTTGCCCTTACATCAGATAATTGTACTTTTCTGTTCTCTCTTGCAAATATTCCTTCCCTGAAATCGTTAACTCTCAACATATTTTCGTCTGTAAATAACCTTTGAATCACCTCGTCAGTAATCCAGTCCGGATTAATCCCGGCTCTGGCCAAATTATCTCTGGCAAAGTCTTTGTTTTGCAACCAGTCAATTAAGGCTTGGTGGTCTTCTTGTTTTCCCGGGTTTAAATATTGTTTTTCCGCCGACTGTTTGCCTAGTCGCCGCTCCCAATTTCCTTTAACCCCGGTTTTCCCCTTCCATTCACTGTATAGTCCGCCGAATTTTGCCCAGACAAACAACCAGCGATATTGCTCTCTGTGTAGATAACTTTCTTCCAATAATTCTTTTGTTTTTTTTAAGCCTGAATCCCCTTCAAAAAGCATTTGTTTTTCATGAATTACCGCCACAATCCTTTCATCAATTTCTTCCGGCGGCGCGTAAAGAGGCGGCTCCCCCACATTCATCCGATATAAAATATCTTCTTGTAAGGCGCCGTCAACTAACCTACCTAAAGATTCCGCACTCCAGTCCAAACAGGTTCCCGCCACTGTTTCGGCAAAATCCCGTACTTGCAGCTCAAAATTGATTCTCTCATCTCTTCGCATCTCCTCTATGGGTGCATTTTTCACTACTCCGTCAACCACTTGAGGCACTTTATCAAATCCTCCGATTGGTAAACCAGTCGCCAACTCTTCCAAACCGTATCTTTCCAAAATATTCCGGTGTTTTAAGCCAATCCTTCCAATCCAGTGTCCTGTCTGCAAAAGCTGCGTTAAGAAAAAAGCCAAATCTACTTTACTTGAAGGAATATCTTGTAACTTTGCCCATCTTTTAACATTTTTTACTATCTCTATCACGCTTGGCATTTCCTTTGGCCTATCGGTTAACGGATCGCGCGGTTGATACCAATCCGGTCTGGCTAAAATTTTCCCTACTTCTGGAATCTCTAAGGCTGCCGCAATAAAATGCCCGTGTCCCACTTCTGACAAATGTGTCATCATCCCCCCAAGGTCTTTCTGGATTGACTTTGATGTTTCTGACCAAATCTCATGCGCCCGCCTCACTACTGCTTCCGCCACCCAACTGCCGTATCCTTGAACTCCTTGCAAAATTTGCTCTTGTGCAGTCTTTACCATATGGTCTGTTGCTCTTAATACTTTTACAATTTCGTCCATTTCTTCATCAGGTACATGAGCAATTACTATTCTTTTTCTCTTCTCGTCAAAACCTAATTGATAAGGTAGTTGGGGATCTCCTGGCTCTGCCTCTTTTTCTTGACCGGTCCTCCCTTCGGCCTGTTGATTCAAAAAAGTATTAACTACCTGCCACCGTTCCAAATGTTTTTTCACTACAATAACATCCCTAACGGTAGCTTTTGCCACATTTGGTATCTTCTGTTTTCCGTGTACTGCAAATAAAGTCTTTTTAAATGGTTTCCGTAAATCTTTCTCTCTCAAAGACAGCGGATCAACATCTTCTACTACTAGGGTTGTTGCAATGTTTAAAATATTTTCCGCGTTTTCTTTCCCTGTCTCCGTAAGAATTTCCTTCGCATGTTTTTTAATTTTTTCTCCCCTGTCATCGCCTAATAAATCCGTGGCTTCATCTTTTTTACCGGAAAAGTTATGCGCCTGCCGCCCTTCATAACAGACAGCATCCCACACTTCGTCAGCGGTATAACTTATTCCCTCAACTTCAACGTCTTTAACTCCAATTTTTTTCAATATTTCTTTTAATTGCTCTTTTCTTTTTCTTTGCCCAGGCTCTCCTGGCTCTAAACTAAATTTTACTGATTCCGGTATTCTTTCTAAAACATTTAACTCTTGTCTGGTACCTCTTAAATGTGCGCTCACGTCGTCTGGAGTCAACGCTTGATTGAGTTCTGCCCTTTCTAAAATTTTCCCTGGTTGCCTGGCTTCTTCAAATTTAACCTCTCCTGTATCTTTTTCTTTCCTTATTCCCGTCGGAAACGCTGCTTCTTTTAATTGCTTCGCCCCGCCTCTAATTATTTCCGATGTCTCTATACCTGCAACTTTATCATTCATATTAAATTTACTATAGTGTTTTTTGCCGGAAAAGACAAGAAAGGAGGTGGTTAAATTTTAAAACCTTTAACTTTTCTAACGATTTCTTGCTTAATTTCTTCCCAACCAACTTGTTGATGCATCCGGGGCATTGGTTGGCCATCAGCGTTGGCAAAATATACTAAAGATTTTAAAATATGCGTCAGATTATAATCCGCTCCGCGATATTTTTGTTTCAACTTCTCAAACAATTTCTCCAAATCCGGCTGTTTTAAAAGAAAATACAAATCTATAAAATCTTTTTTACTCCCTCTCATGCCAATGGTTCTTAATTTATCGCAAGCAGCGCCCATGCCGTGGTTCATGACAAATACAGCTGCCAAAAATTAGCCGACCTTGGAGTTAAAGATAGTGTTTTTAGTTGTTCTTTTAAGGCGGATTTTCCCGTAATTTTTAAAAGCCACGAAGCCGCTTGACGATCGCCTTTTTCTAAAATGGTTTGGGTGATATACCGCCGATGATCATTTAAATTAAGCTCGCTTAGCCGGTCGCCCCAAAAATACTGATGTAGATATTTGGGTAATGTCGAAGCCATAAATATATTCTAACTCATTCGTCTGAAATAGAAAACTCCATTTTGCCTGTATTTTTGGGATTATCAAGTCCAAATTGCACTATAGTTTTATTGCATAATTAATATCGCCACTATTACATTTTAGTATTAAATTGCACATTACCACTATACAAATTAACAAAGTTCCTCTGTTTTTCTTATATTTCTTCAATATAAGATTGTATAAGAAAGCAGCTTTTTCAGGAAAATTCAATAAAATTAGCCCTGTCAAAACTATCCCAGGTAAATAATCGTATCCCTTTTTTGAGTTGGTTGATTACTTTATTGGTTATTTGCGGATAGTTTGACCCCAAGTCATAATCCGGCAGACACAACCGGTTAAACTTTCTGATATAAAACAATTGATTCTCATCCGAATATAAAAACAAATACGATGGCACGGGCTGAATTTTATTTAAAGCCATTAACCCAAAGCCGAAAATGCTGTTGGTTTCCCGAGCGCCGGAAGACCCGCTGCCGCCGCGCCGGACCACTTTTTGTCCTTTTTCTTCCCAGACAAAAAGGTTGTCATAAGGGCTGCGCCAATCAACTTGGTTGAGCGGTTTAGGTAAATGGTAATATCTCTCCCTATCAACCCAAACGCGCTTTTGAAACAGATGTTGATGGTTTTTAAACCTTTTTAAAATTGCCTGCCGGTAGCGCGGCTCTAATTCGTTTTTAATCACCACCTCATCGTTTCGCTTATATTTATCCAGCCACTTACCGTAAAGCAAGTTTCCTGGATTATCGCCGTATTCCTCAAAAAACAACTTAAACAGCATCTCTCTGTATTTGCTTTCCCGGGGGTATTTCGTCTTTTTAACATACTCTTTTCTATTCCACAATTCCGGGTTCAAGTTGTCTAAAATCACGGTGATTGTGTAAGGATTCTTATTTTTCAGGTTTCTGGCAACTTCCCGATGATTGGAAAATGTTCCGTTAAACCAAGAAACGTCTTTAAAAAGATCGCCGCCAAACTCAGATTTCAACACCGATTGGTTAATAATAAATTTTGATTTCATAGTTTTTTCAACACCTCGCCAAACAATTCCAGCTTTCTCGCCTCCCCGGCATCAAACAAAAACGGGCTTACATCCCGACCTAGTTGTTTAAGGTCTAAAGTTTTTATCTTCTTAAACAATACCCTTTTTAATTCTTTGAGGTTTTTTATTTTCAGTTTTACTTGTAAATAATCAAAATTTGGTTTTGCTTTGTTCAACAAGAAAATTATGTCGTAAAAATCTCTCCCTTTGGCCCTTTTTCTACCCAGGGCGGCGCATATCTTCTGGGCCAATAAAATATCCGGCGGGGTCACTAAAATTTCCGTTAACACGTCAAACTTATTAATAATTTTCCTCTGCGGCTTGTATTTAAAATTATGGGCAGCTGTGTCTATCTGAATCAAAATTTTCTCTTCCCGGTGGCCGGACAAACCTTCCTGAAAAAGAATTTTCGGAAATTTAATATAACAGCGAAACGCACCCTTAAACACCTGCCTAATTTCCGTCAAATATCCCTCCAGCTCCAACCCCCGCTTCACCGCTTCGCTTAATCTGACAAATTCTCTTTTAGTTAAGTCAAAATTGTCAAAATCCAAGTCTTCGGAAAAACGGCTGTTGTTATAAATAATCCTTAGGGCCGTTCCGCCTAGAAACGCCAATTTGTTGGCATATTTTGAGTTAAAAATAATTTCTAATATCTTGCACTGTAAATATTCGCGCAAAATGTTTTTCTTAAAACCCTGCAGTTTTGGCGGATAAACGGCAATTAAGTCGTTTAAATTAATCATGTTTTTAAATAATTAATAAAGTTTTTTGCTCTGACATTAAGACGTTTGTTGCCAAACACGGTTAAATATTGGTTAAACTTGATCTCATTCCAGTAAGCCAGCAACTCCGCTAAGTTGAGCCGTAATTCGGAAAAATCTGATTCAGTTTTTAAGTGGCTGTTTAAATAAAGATAGTCCAATATTGCCTTCTCGACTTCTGCCAACTTGATTTTTTGCCCCTGATAATCTACCAGCGAGTAACCAAAAAACAGCTCCGGCTTTACCGACCGGTAGCTAAAATCGCCAACCTTAGTTTTAAAAATCGCAGTCTTTTTAGTGGTAATTGAAGTCAAGCCGTAGGTGCTCTCCGGAATCAAATGATAATATGCTAGTACCATCTCTAAAGAAATATAAGAAGGGTTGTAAATTTTATTGGCGATATAAAACAGGGTTTTTTCGTCAACTTGCTGGTCGGTAAAAATATAATAGTTTTTAATAATTTTCTTAATATAGCCCTTGTTTTGCCACTCACTTAAACGGCTTCGATAAAACCCCGGCTCAATTTTTCTGATATCCGCCAGCGAAAAAACAACAAACCTGCTTAACAGATTTTTTAATTCCAGAAACTTCATATTTCTCTAAGATACTATTTTTAGCTCCTTTGAGAAACAGAATAACAAAAATTGTTCGTTTTGTCAATTCTGTTAAAAACCGCTATAGTTAACTTATGCAGCAGCATCCTGTCCCGCAAGCCATTACTACTTACAAATTCCGCCTCGTCGGCGACATGACTTTAAAGCAGTTCCTGGAACTGGCCTTTGGCGTGGTCATCGCCTGGATGATCTTTGCCTCAAAATTAAACTTCCTTTTTAAATGGACCCTCGGCCCTTTCTTTGGCTTGCTCGGCTTTGCCCTTGCCTTTGTCCCGATTGAAGACCGGCCCCTGGATCAATGGATTCTTAACTTTTTTAAGGC
>CAZDQA010000038.1:0-7580 GCA_964507605.1 uncultured Pseudomonadales bacterium
ATCATCTTGTCATAATCGTGGGCCCAGGTAAAGTAATTTAATTGCCGGGGCCGAGAGCGGATTTCCTCAATCAGGATCAAGTGTTTCTTACTCACCCGGGTCAATTCGCTCAAGGCTTTGGGAAGCTGCCGGGGAGGCAAATGCATTAACAAGCCATGGGTAAAAACTAAATCAAAACTCTTGGCTGAAAACGGCAGATGGAGGACGTTAGCCCGAATTAATTGAATTGATTTTGGCAGCTTAGCTTGAGCCAGTAAAGTTAGAGAAACATCCACACCCGTAAGCCGGTTGGCAGAAATATTGTTATCGATTAAAAATTTTAAATTCCTGCCAAAACCGCAGCCGGCTTCCAAAATCGAGTCAGGTTTTAAAGTTTTAATTGTTTGCCACAGCCATTGGTGCTGAGGAAAAAGCCGCTTTTGCCAGGGATCATTGAGAAAAGAATTGGCTTTAACCTGCCAATAAATTCCGGGGAAACGACTAATCAATTTTTCCAGCACTAAATGCCTCATTAAATAATAGTATAAAATATGTAATATGAACTTAACAACCCGCTCGATTACCGCCGGATCATGGCTTTTTAGCTACAATGTCCTGGCCCGCTTGGCCGGAATCTTAAAAACAGCGGTGATTGCCCGTTTATTAGTGCCGGCCCAGTTCGGTATTTTTGGAATTATTGCCATCTCCCTGGCCTTACTGGAAACATTTTCCGAAACCAACTTTGACCAGGTACTGATCCAAAAAAAGAAGCTGACGGAAAAACACCTGATTACCAGCTGGTATGTTGCCTTAGTCCGGGGCTTAACTTTAAGTCTTTTTTTGATGCTCACAGCGCCGCTAATTGCCAGTTACTTTAAACAACCGGGAATTGAAACTTTTATCAGATGGGCGGCTTTGGCGCCTTTAATTAAAGCTTTAAAAAACCCCCGGGCGATTCTGTGGCAAAAAAAACTTGATTTTAAAAAAGAGTTTATCCTCCGTTCCAGCGGCACCCTGGCAGAACTAACAATCGGCATCTTGGTTTCGGTGCTGACCCGCAATGTTTGGGGTTTAGTGGCAGCAATGCTGGCTAATGCCGTCGGTGAAACTATTTGCTCTTATTTTTTGATTCGCCCCTTAAGAATCAGTTGGCCCTCATTGCCGATTGCTAAAGAACTTTTTTCCTTCAGCCGCTGGCTCTGGGGATCAAGTATTTTATCCTATATCGCCACCCAAGGAGATGACATCGTGGTGGGGAAACTTTTAGGAACTGAGGCCTTAGGTTATTATCAAAACGCTTATAAAATTGCCTCTCTGCCGGCGACCCAACTGACCGGCGTTGTTTACCAGGTGACTTATCCGGCTTATTCAATGATTCAAACAGATAAAACCAGATTAAAAAGAGCTTACAAAAAAACCCTGCTATTAACTATCATCCCGACGTTAATCTTCGCACTGATAATTATCTTTTTCGCCGGACCGTTAACCTACCTGATCTTAGGGAAAAATTGGCTGGTGATAGTGCCGACGCTGAAAATTTTAACGATTTACGGCGCTATCCGGGCAATTGTTTCCACCCTGGGTTCTCTTTTTTACGCAGTCGGCCAGCCAAAAATCATTACTTATCACGGGCTCATCTTGGTCAGTGCTCTGCTTTTGGTAATCATTCCTTTAACTAAAGCGTGGGGAATCAACGGCACAGCCTGGGCTTGTGTTATTTCCATTTTTGCCAGTTTGCCCTATCTGATTTTCAAAGCTAACCAAGTTTTAAATAAAAAATGAAAAAAACTAAAATATCCTGGTCCAGTTCCCGGGCTTTAGCCCAAAAAGAATCACACAGTCTTTTAGCTAAAATACTGCCGCGTTATGCCCGGGGCGTGGTGGTGGACCTTGGCTGCGGCAATAAGCCCTACCGGGAGTATATTAAGGCTAAAAAATATATCGGCGTTGACCGGCAGGGCGGCGATGTGACCAGCAATGTCCTTAACACTCCTTTAAAGAGCAACTATGCCGATACGGTGATCTCCACTCAGGTCCTGGAACATGTCCAAGATCCGCAACAGTTATTCAGAGAAAGCAAGCGGATCTTGAAAAAAGGCGGGTATTTGATTTTGACTACCCCAATGGTTTGGCCCTTACATGACGAGGTTGATGATTATTGGCGTTTTACTGATCTGGGATTAAGACACTTAGCCAAGAACGCCGGCTTTAAGGTAGTTGATTGCCAACCAATGGGCGGTTTTATTTCCATTATTTGGCAGATGACCGCGGCTTTACTGGAACGGCCCACTTATCACCGCGGTTTCTTTAGAAGTTTATTAAAAATTATGTTAAAGCCTGTTTTTTGGCTGATTCAGCCGCTGATTTACTGGTTGGATTGTCAGAAGCCAATCAAAGGGCTGACCATGAGCCACTGCCTGATTGCCCAAAAAAAATGAGTAATTCCCAAACCGACTATTACGAAAAATACTGGCAGCAGCGGATTAAAACCGAGTCCGGCTTAAACAAACCGGGTTTGAGAATTAGCCTGGCGGTTAATTATTTGCCCAAAGAACCGGGAACGTCGTTATTAGATATTGGCTGCGGCGAAGGTTCTTTAGCTAAAAGAGCGCGTGAAGTTAATCCGGGACTGACAATTTCCGGAATTGATATTAGTGCCACGGCTTTAAAATTAGCTAAGGCTCATTACGATAAAACTTACGTACTGGACATCACTGTCTCAGCCCAACAAAAAAAAGTGGTTGGCCAGTTTGATATTATTACGGCTCTGGAAATTATCGAGCACTTGGTTGAACCGGAAAAACTGCTGCAGTTTGCTTATCAGCACCTTAAAGATGACGGCCGGTTAATTATTTCTTTTCCGAACACGGCTTGGTGGCAGTACCGACTTGATTTATTGTTCAAAGGCAGATTTATTGATGAAAAACCCACCTATAAAGATCAAGATCATCTTCATTGGTTTACCCTAGATTCAATCAGCAAAGAATTAAAACGCTTGGGCTTTTGGGTAGAAGCGGTGGACGGAATCTTTAGTTTGCCCGGATATTTGGGCAGGCTGAATCATCAGTGGCAGAGGCTGATCGGCAAGTTAGCTCCGGGCCTCTTTGGCTATCAAATTATTTTAGTGTGTCGAAAAACAACCGCTAAACCAATTGTCATCCACCTGATGGAGGATTTTCTGAACCCGGGCGAAAACTGGCTTTATACCCAAATTATTACCTCTGAGAAAACCCAGCCGCTGGTGTTAACCAGAAATATAAAAACTGCCAATTGCTTGCCCTATTTCGGAGCGGTTTATCAATACCCGCTTTGGTTTGAAGCAGTTAAAAAAACCGGAAATTTTTCCGGGTTTATCCTCCACAAAGCCTTAGCTTTAGCACAAAGACTGAAGGATAAATTAACAAATAGCGAGCTTAGGTTCTATCGCCAAATTTTGGTAAAGTCAGGAGCAAAGCTGATCCATAGCCACTACGGGACAACCGGCTATAAAGCCTTAAAACTGAAACAGGCAACCAGATTGCCTTTGGTAGTCAGTTTTTACGGATCAGACGCTTATTGGCTGCCGGTTAATTATCCACAGTGGAAAAATAAGTATCAGCTGCTCTTTAAACAGGCAGAAGCGTTGATTGTTAAAGGACCGAAGATGAAACAGCAATTAATCAACTTAGGCTGTCCTGCCGATAAGATTGATGTCATTGACCATGGCGTCAGGCTGGACCAAATACCTGTTAAAATCAGAAAACCAACCCAAAAGGTCAAGTTGTTGACGGCCTGCAGTTTGATTGACTATAAGGGAATTGGTATCGCCATCAAAGCTTTTAAGCTGATTGCCGATCAGTTTCCCCAAGTTTCTTTAACAATTATTGGTTCCGGCCCGGAAGAAGAAAAAATCAAACAGTTGATTAATCGCTTTCATTTAAACAAGCGTGTGCACTGCCGGCCGTTCATGCCCTTAAAAAGGCTGGTGAAAGAAGCGGAAAAATACCACATTTTCCTGCATCCGTCATTTACCTCAAGCGATCATAAGCAGGAAGGCATCCCGACCAGCATTATTGAGCGGTCAGCCAGCGGCATGCCGGTAATTGCCACCCGGCACGCGGACATTTTGGAAATTATTCATGACAATAAAAACGGCTATCTTGTAGCCGAGCAAAGCGAGGCTGAGCTGGCAGAAAAACTTAAATACCTGATTAAACACCAGGAATTATGGCAAAAATTCGGTGAATACAGCCGTAAACTGGTAGAAAAAAACTTTGACGCCGTTAAGCAGACGGCAAAACGGGAAGTTTTATATCAACGATTAATCGGGAAAACCTAGTTAAATAAGTGTGGTCTTTAATTGTCCGGCGGAAACCTTTTAAAGCAATGGCCTGCCTTTGTTGAGGATGGTTTAAGTAGTAATGAATTTTCCGGACACAATCCTCGGGCGTGGTAAAAACAACCGCTTCCTTTCCGGGAAGATACCAGTCAGGATTTAATTTATCGGACAACAGCAAAGCTTGGCAGGCGGGAATCTCAAAGGTGCGCAAGTTGCCGGCCTGAGGCAAGTGTTGAGGGGCTAAATTTAAACCAATCAGGCTTTTTTGGTAGATTTGCACAACTTGTTTTCCCCAAGCTTCGCCTTGGTAATTGGCTTTAAGCGACGGTAACAGCTTGACTCGCGGCGGCAGCCAGCCCCAAATTTTTAACTTTGGATAAAGCTTAGCAATTTGCGCTAGTTGCGGCTGGCGGTCAGAAAATAAACTGCCGACGAAACTAACCGGAGAAGTTGGCTTAATTTTGGCCGGGCGGAAGTAGCCGGGATCAACTGCCGAGATTGGCAAACAAATCGCTCTTTTGGCCTTCAAGTTTTTCCAGAGTTGAATATGACCGGGGTCGTTGGTGACCACCAATTCGGCCATTTGGCCGATTTTTCTTTCAGCGGCTGACAAAGTTTCCGGAACCACCCCGGTAAAAAAAACGTCTGTTTTCAGGGGATAAACTGCATCGACTCCCCCGGAAAAGAAGATTTTGTCCGGTTTAAATTTTAAAATCTCTTGCTTTAACTGCCAGGATTTAAGCAGTTTTAACTGGGGAAAATGATTAAGCAGAAAAATCTTGACCTGATGGCCGAGTTGGTTTAACGCCTTAAACCAACAATAATGCGGATCAGCTGAACCCATGTTAATCGGAGTGACTAAAAGAATTTTCATGACAAAACCCGTTTAAGCTTAACAATAAACCAGGGGTAAACGCCGATTTGGGCAATGACCACCGCCCAGGCAGTACCAACAATGCCGTAAGTTTTGGTTAAAGGGAAAAGTAAGATCGTCATAATAACCAGCTTGATGAGATTGAGTCCGGCAATGGTTTTCGGTTGGCCGATGGCATCAAAAACAGCCGCACTGACAGAGATAAGCGGCCGGGTAAGGCCAAAAATCAAGAGCACATTCAGGGCCGGAATTATCGGCAGCCAGCGGGGGCCTAAAAATAAGTTGACCATAAACGGGGCCAACAGATAAACAACAGCGGCAAAAGCAAAACTCAAAGCAAAGGTAATCAGCAAAGCTTTGATCAGGCCGCGTTTCAATCTGACGGTTTCATGCTGAATCGAAGAAAAGAGCGGGAAAATAACCTGATAAATCAGACCGGCGCCTTGGGTGGTCGGCAGGTTAGAGATTTTATAAGCGGTTTGGTAAAAACCTAAAGCATTGGCACCCAGGACTTTACTGACCAAAAAATCATCGCCCTGGTCGTTTAAGTAAGACATAAAGGTGCCTAAGGTCACCCAGCGGCCATAGCGGTAAAGCTCGATAATTTTTTTAAACTGCGGCTTAACCCAGTCAAACTGAGTAACGAAAAAGGAGATGATTAAGGTGCTGACTCCGCCGACAACTACTCCCAGCGGCAAAGCGATAACTGATTTTAACCAGAGACAAAAAATAATGGTGCCGACTGATTCGCTTAAAGAAATGATTGCCTGGTAGAAAAATTCCTGTTTATATTTAAAGTATTTTTTAAACATGATGACGCCGGGATTAGCCAAACCTTTTAATAAGGGAGTGATGGCCACCAGCCTGATTAATAAAGTCAAGTCCTGCTGATAGTAACGGCTGATGAAAGGGGCAGATAAATACAAAGCTAAAAATAATAAAATGCCCCGGAAAATAAAAGCCAGCCAGGCCGAACTTAAATATATTTTGTGATCTTTTCTCGACTGGATCAGGGCCTGATTAATCCCCGACTCAGTGGCCACTTCCGCCAAACCATAGGGCAGCATGATAATGCCGAATAACCCCAGGTCAAAAGGAGTGAGAATCCGGGCAATAACGATTAATTTAACAAAGGAGAAAGCTTTAATCACGACCTTCAACAGCCCGAGCCAAAAAGCGCCATGGATACTGGTTTGGGTTAAAGTCATTTAAATTTTTTTAAAGTTTTAATAATATAGTTTTGGTCTTTTAAGGATAAATCAGGGAAGAGCGGCAGTAAGACAATTTCCTGCCAAACCTGGTTGGTAACCGGCACTTGGTGAGGAAAACCAGCAAACATGGGATAAAAATGGTTGGGCAGATAGTGGACGTTGGCAGAGATTCCGCGAGGGTTTAAATAATCAATTAATTTGTTTCTGATCTTCCGGTCAACTTTAATAAAATAATTATGGTGGCTGGATTTGGCCCAAGGTTTAATTATAAGGGTTTTAACCCAGTTTAATTGTTTAAAGTTTTGATTATAACGCTTAACAATTTGAGCGCGTTTAAAATTATTAGACTTTAATTTATTAAACTGGACCAGGCCGATGCTGGCGGCCAAGTCATTCATTTGATATTTAAAGCCCAGGTCAGTAACCGCGTACTCCCACTTGTGGGCTTTAGTAACGGAATATCTTTTCCAAGTGGTGCCGGAGATGCCGGACCAGGCCAAATGACGGATGCGTTCAGCAATGCTTTTATTATTAGTGACCACCATGCCGCCGTCGCCACAGGTAATGTTTTTGATGGCGGCAAAAGAAAAACAGCCCAAATCCCCAAAACCGCCCACGTGCCGGCCATAATAATAACCGCCGGAGGCATGGGCGCAGTCTTCAATTAAAGTAATATTTTCCCGCCTGCAGACGGCAATTAAAGGATTCATGTCCACCGGGTGGCCACCGTAATGTAAAACTAAGATAGCTTTGGTTTTGGAAGTAATTTTATTTAAGATATCACCGGGGTCAGAAGATAAAGTGTCCTGGTCGCAGTCGGAAAAAACAATTTTACCGCGGGCCTGAAGAATGGCCTGGTTGGCGGCAACAAAGGTTAAAGAGGGGCTGATAACCTCGTCTCCTGGCTGGATACTGGTTAAAAAAGACAAGTGCAGGGCGGCAGTGGCCGAGTTTAAGGCCACAGCGTATTTTGTCCCAGCCAGCTTAGCCATTTTCTGCTCAAAGGCTTCAACTTGCGGTCCGCTTCCCAGCCAGCCGGAGCGCAAAGTGGCGACGACAGCCTGTTCTTCTTCTTTCCCAAGACAAGGTTTAAACAAAGGAATCATAGATGATATTATATCAGCCTTAGTTTTAAACCGATTTTGATTTTTCTATTGCTAAGACATTTGGATAATCATTAGGATAGCTTGGCTTAACT
>CAZDQA010000039.1:0-7486 GCA_964507605.1 uncultured Pseudomonadales bacterium
AAAATAATTTAATTTGCCAGGGAGACCTTCAACCTTCAAGGAACATCCTTGTAGGTTCAGGGAGCCTACAGGATCCGACCCTGCAGGCTGTGAAAATGACAAAACTTTTCACAAATTGTATAATCACGGCACTTTATGATTACAAGACGCGAGAGAGCTATAGAAGTATTACAGGAACACCCAGGTATTTTACCGGACAGGGAATATTATGAAGCTATAGTTAATGAAACCTTGCCGCAATTTCATTTAGATAGATTTCAGTGGTTTCAACTACACTCTGACGCTTTGCCAGGAGAAAGACTAGTGGATATTTGGCATCCTGACTACCCAATGATGAAGTGTAGGGGAAGTGTTATCTTTAAAATTAGCTTAGGTTTATACCGGGCTGTGGAGGACAAGGTAATTAAAAGCAGGGATGTGATTAATAGTGTGGAGGATTACAGGGCATATGATTGGAATTTCCAAAAAGGAAGTAAGGGAGAATACTGGACATCGCCGGAAGAAATAGAATTGATCAATAATACTTTAGCTGCTGTAATTGGATACCTAAAGCAGGAATATGCACTCAAAGACAATATTGAATCCTTGAAACAAAAATTTCAGGCAGAATTGATTCGAAGAAGGCAAATCTGGGAGGTTTAGCCCTACAGGATCCGACCCTGCAGGCTATTTACCAAAGGCTAGTGTATCATGTCAAGACTTGGGTTTGTTGTAAAAGGCACTTTTACCAGAACTATGTTTCTGTTATTTCTGGAAATTACCGCTTTTGAATTTTGCCCTTCTTTTATAGTTGTTTTTTTGTCATTAATAACCGTTTCATAAAGTGATGATTGGCAGATAACCGCCTGACAATCTGTACTTTCAGTTAAGGTGTCAACAAAATCTAAAAAAGTATATCCGGCTCTTATCCAACCGATGGTTTGGGTATAAACTAGGGACTGATTACCATTGGTTATACCTAAAGCGAGTAAAATTTCATTAGTTTTATAATCTTGTAAGGCTATTGGGATAGGGTGGTTTTTGGGCAATTCATCATTATTGGTAAACGTTACTAATATTTCTTCAAAAATTTTCTGAAGAGCGATACGTGACTGAATATCTTTTTCAAATACGATGTTTTCTTTTGTCATAATTCTGATTTTAATACGGAAGACTAAGTTATTCAACTATAGGACTTTGCAGTTGGCCTACAGGGTCCGACCCTGTAGTAAAGGAATTTCTTCTATAATGTCTTTAGTGTTAAAGATTATCGGAAAAAATTTAATTCTAAGAATTCTACTTTTGGCACTTAGCTATTTTGAAGGCATTATTAAAACTTATGTTGTTGTCATTGTTTTCGGACTAATTACAGCCTTGGTTATAGGAACGGGATTAGAGGGAATTTTGCTTAAGGTGCTGGCGGTTACGCCCGGCGTTGGTTTGGGTAAACAGGGAAACTTCAGTGTTGATCCGAACAACATAATGATATTCTTTTTAGTTTGGGGAGCGATTGTCTCCTTAATTTCGGCAGTTATAAAGAAATATACTGCAATTAAAATTTCTTTTAACTATACAGCTTTATTACTTTTTGGTCTGGTCTTGCATTTAGTTGCTTTGTTGATTTTTCCGCTTATCTTCATCGGTATTTCCTTAACCACTTATTTACTCAGTTTGTTCTTTTTAAGAATAATAATTTTTTTCAAGCGGGGTGTAAGCCTACAGGATCCGACCCTGAAGGTATGAAGATTCTGTCGGCCTACAGGGATCAACCCTGTAGGTTAAAGAATTTGACTCTTTTAACTTAATAGTTATAATCCAAGTCAATGAATCAAGGTGAATGCAAAACAGAACAGGTTAAGGATTCAATAGTCCAGGCATATTGTGATGAAAATGTGCGCGCTTCGATTGCTGAATGTGACTGGTTTAATACAGATTATATTTTAGAAGTAGTAGCAAATGAACCTGATTCTGAATATAGCATTGAGGAGGGATTAAAAGATAAGCAGGTCGCTGGGTTTATTCAAGCACCAGAACAAGCGAATCTTGTAAAAGGCAAGAGTGATTTATACCATCAACTTAAAAACTATGTGACGGAAAGAATGGTTGGTTCACAAGGACATCCTTTCCCAATTGGCAACATTCCTTTTGCTGATGAATCATTTTTAGAATTGGCAAAATCATTAGGAGCAAACGAAAGATATGAAGTTGAAAGAGGTATGGTATTTGAAGTGGATCAATATTTAATCTGTTTAGTAACACCAGAAGAGATTAGAAGGAAAGTGGTTAAACAGTTTTGTAGGTGGGGGGAAGGCAATGATGATAGAAGAAGGGATGTACTTCTATGGGCAGAGTTAGTTAAACGCGGAGCGAAGCAATTTTTTACAGAAAATCAACCTACAGGATCCGACCCTGTAGGTTGCCTCCTGTAGGGCGCGAATCATTATGTTAACTGTGCGTCTTCTGCAGATAAAAGCCAAGTTGTCTTCACACCCGCGGGTATCTGGATATATTCTTTTTTGGTAAGTTTTCCTTCCCGCGTGGTAAGTAGGGCATTTCCGGGTAGGTCATCTGGATTTATAGACACCGCTCTTGTTTGGCGTAGCGTATTCATTGTTCGCGGGGGATCAACTTTTGCGATTTCTCCTGTAATATCTACAAACCAACTTTCCGCGTCTTTGGGACAAACATGGACATTTCCATATACACCTATTGAACCGCCATTTTCTAAATGAATTGTTGTCATGATAAGAATTATATATCAAATAGTGA
Source organism: uncultured Pseudomonadales bacterium (assembly GCA_964507605.1). Classification (GTDB taxonomy): domain Bacteria; phylum Patescibacteriota; class Microgenomatia; order UBA1400; family CG1-02-47-37; genus CAZYUF01. The sequence continues at coordinate 2,749 of CAZDQA010000039.1, forward strand.
TGGTACAATAAAAAATATGAAGATAGTTTTTTTGAGTAGATTCTTTTATCCGCACATCGGCGGGGTAGAGAAGCAGGTTTTGGAGCTAAGTAAAAGATTAATCAAAAAAGGCCACCGGGTAACGGTCGTTACCTTAAAGCATCAGCCCGGTTTATCCACCCGGGAAATCTTTGAGCAAATAAAAATCATCAGAATCCCCTATTTAAAACTAAAATATCTGGGCTTGCTCTATATCTGGCTCTGGTTTATTAGCCATAGGGATCTGTTTGAATCAGCCGATGTTATCCACGCCCACAGCGTCTTAATTTGGTACTGGCCTTTGAAATTATTTTTCCCCCGAAAGCCTGTCTATGTTACCTTCCATGGCTGGGAGGGGATTTACCCGATTCCTAAAAAGAACATTTTAATCAAAAGAATCGACGCCCTAATTGCCCGGAAAAATATTGTTATTCATGATTACGTTACCAAGCACTATGTTATTAAAGCCGACAAAATCATGTACACGGCCGTGGATTTGCCTAAACAAACTAACTTTAAAAAAGATTTCCGCCGTTTAGTTTATGTCGGCCGCTTAGATCCGGATACCGGCTTGGAAAAAATTCTTCAGGCCTTGTCTTATCTTAAAGGCTTTCATATTGATTTTTGCGGCGATGGTCCTTTAGCTGACGAATGCAAAAAGTTCGGCACTGTTCATGATTTTGTTGACCCTAATCTTTTTTTAGCCAAGGCCTTTATCTGTCTGTCTCCCGGAGTGACTTCTATCTTAGAAGCCTTCACTTATAAATGCTTAATTATTACCACCTACAACAACCCGGTGAAAAAAGACTATTTATTAATGACCCCGTTTGCTTCCTCAATTATTGTTAAAGATGCGCCTTCAGCCCTGGTCCAATCCATCAAATATTATTCTCAACATCCCTCAGTGGCTCAAGCCAAAATTAACCAAGCTTACGCGTGGGTAAAAACACAAAATTGGGAGGCCGTTGTTAAACTTTATCTGAAGCTTTGGCAACAATAATTATTTGCGACTCGCCCCAAAGTTTTAAGGTTAGATTATCCAGCCAGGTAATTAAATCAGAAATGAGGGGAAATTTATTCGCCAGCTTAATTATCAAGTTAAGTTTAAACACATACAATGAATTGCGAAAAATTCCTTCGGTTTTCTCACTATAAACTACCTTGAACTTATTTTTTTCTAATAATAATTTCAAACTTTCTAAGGTATATCTTCGTAAATGCCCGGAAACCTGATCAAACTTTTTAATTGCCCCTAGCTTTATCAAGGGCGCGTTTTGTGAGGGGACAGTGATCAGCAGACGCCCCTCCGGCTTAATCAGCTGATAAATTTTCTTGATCGCTGTTTGGTCATCCTGCAGATGTTCTAAGACTTCTGAACAAATGATAAAAGCAAACTGTTCTCTGATTTTTAACTCAAAGAAATCCCCTCTTATAAACCTAATTTTGCTTTTTCCTAACAGCCGTTGAGATCGTCTGGCTATATCTACTGCTCTTTGAGATATCTCTATTCCGGTTACTTGATGGCCTTTTTGGGATAAATAAAAATCTAAAGTACCCACCCCAGAACCAATATCCAAAACTTTTTTCTCCTGGCAAAATTTATCTAAAACCTCAACAATATTGCGGTAGGTAAAATCTTTTTTAGAAATAATTCTTTTGGGCAAATGCCGGTTTTTATGGTAACCTTCATAAAAGGTCTGAAAATTATGCATCAATCGATTTTACCACCATACTGCACCATTTATCTGGTCCGCCATGGGGAAACCGAGAATAATAAAAATAACATTATTCAGGGGTCGGTGGTGGATGCCAGTTTAAATTCCACTGGAGAAGCTCAGGCAAAAGCCGCCGCCAACCGTTTAAAAAAAATCCCTTTTACGGCTGCCTTTTCTTCTGACTTGGTCCGGGCCAAACAAACCGCCGAGATTATCAGCCTGGAACACCACTTGGCGGTCACTACTGCCAAAGCTATCAGAGAAAGAAGTTTTGGCAAATATGAAGGCCGATCTGTTGAGCAGTTTAGCGCTGACCTGAAAGATTTATTAGCGGAATTTGAAACCTTGTCTGATGAAGCCAAGTTTGATTTTACTTTTCCTTTTGGCATAGAAAACCTGGGTTTGTCCGTCACCCGTTTAATTACTTTTTTAAGAGAAATTTCCGTGGCTTATTTAGGTAAAACCGTTTTAGTAGTCAGTCACGGCGCTTTAATCCGCCATTTTTTAATCCGCATTGGTTTTGCTGCCTTTCAGCAATTACAATGGATCCCGGGCGTCAGTATGCCGATTTCCAATTTAGGCCATGCGGTCATTGACTGCGACGGGATTGATTTTTTTGTCAAAGATACCTTTGGGATTAATAAAACTATATGAAAACCAGCTTTGTCACCACAGTTTTAAATGAAGCTAAAACAATCACTGGGTTGCTGGACTCCCTGCAGACTCAAACTAAACTGCCGGACGAAGTGATTATTGTCGATGCCGGCTCGACTGATCAGACCCTGGATTTAATCAAAGCCCACTGCTTAAATCAAAGTTCAATGATTCGAATCATTAAACTGTCAGGCATTAATCGCTCCCAGGGGCGCAACCTAGGCATTAAATCAGCTAAATATAAAATTATTACTCTGTCTGATGCCGGCTGTGTTTTGGACAATGATTGGTTAGCCAGAATTATTGAGCCTTTAATGAGCCCGTCCGTAGATTCGGTGGCCGGGTATTATCAAACCACTACCAGTAGTGTTTTAGCTCAGGCCATGGCTCCATTTGTGGCCATCATGCCGGACCGGTTCAACCCCAAAACCTATCTGCCCTCCTCCCGCTCTCTGGCTTTAAAAAAGTCCGCCTGGCTGAAAGTTGGCCAGTACCCGGAAAACCTGGATTATTGCGAAGACTTAATTTTTGCCGCCAAACTTAAAGCTCAAACCCGTCTGGTTGTTAAAGCCGATGCCATTGTCTTCTGGGAAATTAATGATAGCTTAAAAGATTTTTATTACCGTTTAAAAAACTATGCTTCCGGTGATGTTCAAGCCGGTTACTGGCCGCATTTAATTAAGATTATCTCGGTTTATTTGCGCTACCTTGTTTTTTTCACCGCCCCGCCTTTGTTTTTCGCTTACCTTTTCTGGCCGATAATTAAGTTCAACCACTATGTTTCCGGTTTTAGGGCGGTTATCTGTTTGCCTTTAGTCCAAATTACCGCCGATCTGGCCGTCATGCGGGGGAGTTTATTGGGATTAAAACTCCGCCTTTCCCGTCTTTTTTAAGGTTTAGTAAAAACACAGATTACCGCTGGATTCTCAGGTAGGTTAACCCAAAAAAAACTGTCTGGATTAATTTTAGTGTAGCCAAATAAAGCAATTTGCTTGGCGGTCCAGGCTTGTTGGGCAGCTTGCAGTTGTTGCGCTAAACTGGGTTTTGGGTTTTTAGCTAAATCTAAAGCATCAATAAATTGTTGGTAAACATCTGCTTCCCAGTGGCAGAGGACAGAGTCAATCCGGGTGTTTTGACGCTGAAAATAATTAAAACTGGCTTTTAAAAGCTCACTGGCAAATAAGTCCGGGTGTTTTTGTTGGCGGTCTCCCTTAAAACCTTTGCTGTAGATGCCTAAAACAAGAATCTGATTAATTACATCGGCGCGGAAGCCGCACGGATGCCTGCCAAGATCATCAAACGAATTATTAGGGTCAGTCAAAGTGATTTGTTCAGGAGAAACATAACAGTATAAAGGCCGGCCGGAGGCAGTATAGATTTTACCTTCAAACTTATTCTGGCTAAAGATATTAGCCGGAACACCTCTTGGTTCTCCGTTAATGGTTTTACCGATAAATTCATGATTCATAACCGAGATTATACCAGTGAGGAGAAAATTATTGATATCTTATAGTATAATTGGCTAATGATTTCAGAAAAAGTGTCTAGGTATTTTAATTCCGCTCTTCTTCGTCCCAACCGTGCCTTAGTTGCCGGTTTTTCTGAAATAACAAACATACCTTTATTAATTGAGTTCCAGGTGGAAGGCGACAAACAACCATTGATAGGGAAATTACCTGATGCAATTAGCAGATATATGTATCTTATGGAAGGGATAAGAGAATATGAGCCAGAAACTACGATAATGATGAAAAAAATGATTAAGCCAGGAGATACAGTTTTGATTATCGGTGCCCATATTGGAGTTCATGCGGTATTGGCAAAGCACTTGGCCGGGAAAGAAGGAATTGTAATCGGCTTTGAGCCGACTCCAGAAACATTTTCCTTATTGCAAAAAAATTGTGAACATAGAGATATTGTTATTGAATCAATGGCAATAACCACACATGATGTTAAAGAAATTAAAATGACGACATTTGATACACGGCATGCTGCTTGGAATACTGCCGTAAGGGTACGGTCAAATAAGTCTAATTGTTGGCGGCCAAAGGATATGGTGGTGCCGGCCACGTCAATTGATTCCTATTGTGAAACTAAAGAGTTTTTCCCCGATATTTTTATTCTTGATCTTGAAAATGGAGAGATGGGAGCCTTGTTGGGAGGAGAGAAAGTAATAAGGAGCAGAAAACCTAATATTATTATTGAATGCGGAGATTCTGGCAGAGAACAACATAATAGCACTAATGCGTGTTTGAGTTTGTTAAGAAGATGGGGGTATGAGTTTTATGAGGTAAATAGCCAAACAGGCAATTTTTTCATACATGAAGTTAAGCCAAGCTATCCTAATGATT
>CAZDQA010000040.1:0-7447 GCA_964507605.1 uncultured Pseudomonadales bacterium
CTTGTGGATAAAGCCAAGCAAAATTAGTGTCCATAAAACTTTGCTGAGGCGGGTTGCCGGACAACTCAAACAAATACCGCAATCCATTTTCGCGGTGACATTTGCTGATAGATTCTAAATTATAGCTCTCTCCTTTTAATTGCTGATTAGCCCAGTTAACTAATGCCTGCTTGTATTTTAAGCCGTAAGGATTGTTCACCCGGCTGAATTGATAAAGATTAAGGCTGACAAAAACTATGAGTACCAAAAGCGCGGATAATTTGGGTAAGCGGCGAATAACCATCGCTGTCAACATTGCCCAAATAGGCATTAATCCGGTTAAGTAGTGATCAAATAAAGAAAATCCCAAGAGCCCGAAAACACCTAAGCTAATAAAGTATGATAAAAGCAGTAATCTTATTTCCCGATGGCGCCGGACAGCCAGGATAATTACGATCACCGCCGTTAACAATAACCAAATATTAATCCCGGCTAAACGGGCTTGGGCATAAGGAATACAGTAACTATAAACTTCGATTAAATTAGTTTGAGCCGTATACCAAAAGCGCGCCAAACTCTGCGGCAACAACAAGAAACCGTTAAAATTAGGTTCTCTTGTTCCCAATTGACCAAATAAACGGCTCACTCCCAACAAATTTTGCCAGTGATGGCGCAAATCAAAAGCTAAAAGAGGCGTTAAGAAAATGCCTGCTCCCAGCCACATATATTTTAATAAAGCCTTGTAGTTAAACAGGAGAACAAATAAAACTAAGGTTAAGTTCGAGGGATCGGCAGTGACGGCCATGACTAAAGTCAGCATCAAAACTAAAGGTCTCTTTTTCTTTAATGCCCATAAAACTACAAGGACGAATATAGGATTAAAAAATAACGGCCAGTAATGCCGGTCAAAAATAACGGCAGTTAAAGAGACGCTGTATAACAAAGGAGCAAGCAAATTTCGGCTTAGCTTATATAAAAGAAAAACTGTTATTAAAGAAAACAGTCCTGCCCATAATCCCCAGCCAAGCGGATTAAACTTAAACGGCCACAAAAGCAGACTGGAAAAGTAATAAAAGTAAGGCGGCAAATGAATTTGCAAAGGACTGATCCCGCCGATAAGAAAAGGCCGGTGTAAGTGAAAAAGACCCCAGGCCCGCCAAGCGATCAGTTCTTCGTCCATAGTGAAATGAAACAGTTCGCTTAAACGAAACAAACGAAGAAATAAAGCTAAAAGTAAAATTAAACCTAAAACCCAGGCTGATTTTTTCATGCCAATCTTTTTTTAACTTGAGCGGGAATACCGGCAACCATGACTTGGTCCGGCACATCTTTATTCACTAAGCTGGCGGCGCCGATTAAAGAATTTTGGCCAATAGTCACCCCGGGCAAAATAATGCTGGCTATCCCTAAAACACAACCTGGTTTAAGAATCGTATGAAAAGTTTTTTTAGGATAAAACTTAATAAGCGGGTGATCAGAAAAACCAACCGAGTGATGAGAAAGAATGGTACTTTTGGCAGTAACTGTAACTTGATTTTCTAAAGTAATTTTCCCGGCTAAATCCAATAAGGCTAATGGGCCAAGATAGCAATCGTTGCCGACGGTCAAGCCCGATAACCCTTGCCTGTCCAAGTTCATGAAACAGACTTTTTCCACCACGCAGTTACGCCCGATGCCGGCGCCGCCAAACTTAAGCCAGAAAACCCGAAGCGGCGAGTAAGGCAATAAATCAAAAATCCATTGCCATAGTCCAAAAACTAAGTACTTTAATATCCGCTGAAATCCAACTTCTTTAATGGCTTTGTTCATAAGTAAACTTAATTAAATTCTTTAAATATTGTATCGTGTCCGGAATAAGTTTGACAGTCGAAGTTTTATGATGATTTCTGACAAATGCCACCGGAATTTCTTGAATCGATAATTTTGCTTCAAAGGCTCTGGCTAAAACTTCTGTATCAAAAAACCAATCTTGATGTTGGCATTTTTTTAATATGGGCATGATTTTAACTTTATTAAAAAATTTATACCCGGCTTCGGTGTCATGAAGAGGCAGGCGAAGTAATTTTTTTTGCAACCAAAAATAACCTTTGCTGCCTAACCAGCGAATAAGGGAACGCAGGTTAAAGTCATAAATTCTCCAGGCGGTGACGACGTCGCTACCGGATTCAATTGCGGAAATAAATTTCGGCAAATACCATTCGCCTGTTTCCAAATCAATGTCAATAAAGCCAACCAGTTTCCCCTGGCTTTTGGTAAAGCCGTCAACAACAGTTTGGCCGCGGCCCTGATTAACGCTATGGAAATAAGCTGATAAGTTGCGGCGCGGATATTTTTTTAAAGTTTTTTTAATCAACTCCGGAGTATTGTCCTGAGATTTATCATCGACAAAGATAATTTCCCAGGTATAGTCAGTTTTGTCTAAAGCATTGATAATGCGCTTAACTGAGTCGTTAAAAATTTCCTGCTCGTTATAACAAGCTAAGATTAGAGAAACATCGTATTTAGCCATGAAGTAATTTTTCCAGTAAAGGAATATCTTGAATAATAACGTTCCAGATTAAATCTAATTCCAGTTCCCAGTAATCATGAATCAGTTTATTACGAAAGTCTTTTATTTCCCGCCAGGGAATTTCAGGATTAGTTTTAATAAAATCTGGGGTTAATTTAGAACTAGCCTCGCCAATAATTTCCAGCTGGCGAATAACTGCATCTTGCGTCTTCCGGTCTTTGTCAAATTGGCTAAAATCCATCCCTTTCACATAAATCCGAATCGTCTTAATCGCTTCAATTATGTGAGACAAATATGGTTCAACTTGCTTCATAGATCACTTTTAAATCCGGTTCAACAAACGGCCTGATGTATTTGCTTAATCCTTTCTTAGTAATCAAATCAATTTTTCTATTTAAAACGTCCCCTAATTCGTGTTCAGTGCGGATTAAATGGATTAAACCAATCGGCTTATTAAACTCAACTAAAAAATCAATATCGCTGTTTTCTTTTTGTTCTCCTCTAGCATAAGAGCCAAAAAGAGCTAAATAAGAAACAGCGTTTCTTTTAGCAACTGCTTCGATCTGTTTTCGATATTGAGAGAAAAGTTTTGGTTGCATCTGCTAAAATTATAGCATGATTAAAGTGAATTCTGCTATTGCTGATGGAAAACCTACCCACGCAAACAAGCCTACCTCTGCAAGCAGGCCAATCCGAGATAAGTTTTTGATATTCGGCGCCCCCAGATTTTTTAAAGAGGAGTTAAAAGAAATGCTGGAAACCTTACGCTCCGGCTGGTGGGGCACCGGCCCAAAATGTTTACAATTTGAAACCGATTTCAAAAAATATACCCAGGCAAAACAGGCCGTGGCGGTTAACTCGGCAACAGCGGCAATGCACTTGGGCTTGAATGTTTTAGGTATTGGTAAGGGCGACGAAGTGATTACCACGCCGTTAACTTTTGTTTCCACGGCCAATGTGATTATTCATACCGGTGCCAAACCGGTTTTTGCTGACGTGAATAAAGACACCGGTAATATAGATCCGAAAGAAATTGCTAAAAAAATTACTAAAAAAACCAAGGCAATTATTCCCGTCCATTTATACGGCCGGCCGTGCCGGATGGACGAGATTACCCGGCTGGCTAAAAAATACCATTTATATGTGTTGGAAGACGCGGCCCATGCGACCGAAGCCTGGTTTAAAGGCAAAAAAATCGGTTCGGTTTCGGATATGACCGCTTTTTCCTTTTATGTAACTAAAAATGTGGCCACTGGTGAGGGCGGCATGCTGACAACCAATAATAAAAAATGGGCAGATGAAGCCAGAATCAGAAGACTGCATGGTATTTCTAAGGATGCCTGGAAAAGATATTCCGCCTCAGGTTTTGAACCTTATGAAGCAGTTTACCCGGGCTATAAATACAATATGATGGATATTCAGGCCAGTTTAGGCATTCATCAGTTAAAGCGGGCGCCGGCTAATTTAAAAATCAGAAATAAATACTGGGATATTTACACCAAGGCTTTTTCTAAAATTGACGGCGTGACTCCCCCGGCTCCGGATGAGCCGGATATTGTCCATGCCCGGCATTTATACACTATTTGTTTAGAACCGGAAAAACTTAAGATTGATAGGAATCAGTTTATCGATGCTTTGAAAGCGGAAAATATCGGCGCCGGGATTCATTTCACTGCCTTACACACCCATAAATATTACCGGGAGACTTTTGGCTATAAACCAGGCGATTATCCCAATGCCGAGTGGATTGGAGAAAGAACTGTTTCTTTACCTTTTTACCCGCACATGAGCAAAAAGGACCTTGAGGATGTGATTGAGGCGGTAACGAAAATAATAAATCACTATCGAAAATAAAGTAATCAAGGAAATAATTTTTGCAACCCGGCAGAGAGGCGTATCGGTAAATTTGGATTCAATTTGATGATTGCCGCTTAGAACAGAAAAAGAAATTAAGCCGTTGTCCGTGGGTTTAATCGGAGTAATTTGGTTATCAACTTTTATTTGCCAACCGGGGAAATAGGCAGTATTCAATTGCAAAGTTGCCGGCTGCAAACAGTTAGCTGACAAAAGATTAATTTGGCAATCGCCGCTGATAATTTCCAGCCGGCTGGCAGGAAACTTATCCGGCATGTCTTTAACCCAAATCGGCAGATATTCATTCCAGCCGGTAGCGACGCCGGCATAGTTTTGCAAAAAATTCAAATCATAGTTTCTGATATCGTTAATCCGCAGATGATTCCGGTTTCCGTATAAAGCCAGACCAATCAATAGACCGGCGGCTAAATAACGCCAGGTTTTTGCTTTAATCAAATTAACTGCCCATGCGCCTGCCAGAGCGGCAGAAAACACGGCCAAGGATAAAAACCGCCAAGGAGTGGAAATATTTTGCAAAGGCGTCGGTAAATCCCAAATCGGCTTAGAGACAGACAACATTAAAAAAATACTGATAGTAAATGACAGTAAATAAGGCCAAAGCTTACGCCAATAAAAAAGACCCAGGCCGATAGCCAGCCATTGGGCGATACCGACTTGCTGGGATAAGGGATTAGCTCCCCAACCGGGTGCGTTAGTCCCCCACTTGGAATAAAGCAAGCGGCTAAAGGAAACAAAATCATTAACATAAGCATGGCTGACAAACTCTTTAAAGTGAGTATAGCCAAGTTCCAAGTTGGCCGGCAAAAAATACCAAGCAGATAAACTCAAAGCCAGTAAAAAACTTAATAATAAACGGCGGTAATTTTTTAAATGAGTAAGGAAAAATAATAAAATTAAGGGACTGAAAATAACCAAAGTGGCCGGATGGGATAAAATCCATAAACTAAGGCTAATTATTAGACCAAGGCGTTTATTTTTATAAAGACATAAGAAAAACCAGGGAATAACGGCGTAAGATACTACCACGCCAAGAGAGGCAGTAATAAAAATTTTAACGAACATATATGGCGCAAACCCCCACAAAATTGCACCCGTAAAACCGGCTAGAAAATACATGCCGACCACACTAACTAAATAACTTAAAACAAAGGTGAGTTTAATGGCCACAGCTAAAGTAAAACCTACCAGATGAAAACCTTCGGCGATTAAGTACGGCAGGGGGTAGGCAAAAATAAACACCGGGTATCCCCGACCGGCCAGCAAACCGCCGGCCCATTGAGGTAAAATCTGCCCATCTCTTAAAGCCAAATCATATTGATAAAGCCTGACTAAATGAGCCTGCGCATCATGGCCGTCAAAATAATTCGGTCCCCAAAAAGTTTTCATGGCAAATAAACCTAAACCAAGCAAGATGAACAAAGCCAATAAATGTTTTTTCACCATACCCAGCCAAAAAATTGATAGTTTGTCCATAAGGCGATTAAATTAAACAATAAGCTCAACCCGATTAAAATTTTAGGGGGAATAAATTTACTTAAGCCAAATGTCAGCAAAATCATTTGGGCGCTGATGGCGGGCAAGAAATAGCGGCCTTGAACGCCAAAATTACTGCCTCGCTGGCTAAAAATAAAAAAGTCGTTAGCAAAAACTACGACTGCCATGATGACGGTAAGTATCAGTAAAAATTTAAGCCGCCTATACTGCCGGGAAATAATGATACCGATTAAACTTAAGCCGCAGATAATTTTCATAGCCCGATAAATGATTAGCGGCATTACTTTTTCCAACCAGCCGAAAACGCCCCAGTACCAGGGGAAAACTTCAGCCAAAAGCGGTTTTGCATAATCAGCCGCATAATCAGCAACCAGATGCCAATTATTGCCCTGAAACCAGGCCAGAAATATCAGCAGAAACTCTTGAATATCATGCATTTGCCAACCCAGGAAAATAAAGATTATTAAGAACAACGGCAGAAATTTAAACTGCTTTCTGGTCAATAAAAACAGCCAGGCTAGACTTAGACCAATCAATTGGCTTTTAACCGTTAAACCGGCCAGAGCAACAATTAACGACAGCCACTGAAATTTTTTCTTTTTTGTTTGGATAAATTTAACGGCAAAGTATAAAAAGGCGGTGGCTGTTAAAATCGTTAAGGAATCGTAAGTAATACTGGAAAAAATTACGCTGGCCATTGGGTGGAAAGCCACTGCGGCGGACGCGCTTAAAGCCAGGGCCGGGCGCTTAAAAAAGCTCAGAGCAATTAAATAAGTTAAATAAGCGGTAATTAAGCCAAAAATTACTGATAAAAATCTAAGCGAATAAAATCTCCAGAAAAAATTAGCCTGGCTAAAAATTTTGTAAACAATGGCGCCAATAATTGAATAAGCTTTAGGCAATTTTTGCCCGCCCATTGATTGATAATCGCTAAAGGTTTTTCTGGCTTGAAAATCAATTGATTTTATCTGCTGCTGCCAATCCAAAGATAATCCCTGCCAAACCGGATGGCTTTTCATCCAATTAAAATTAACTGCTTGCGCTGTCTTAGCCAGCTCTAAAGACACATTCTGGGAAATTTTAGGACCGGGGAAACGATTATTCTCACCTAAGTACTGGATTAATCCAAAATGAAGATTTTCGTCAGGTACCTGGAAAATCGGCGTCATCAGCATCCAAACTAGACTTTTAATTAGAGCCAAAACCAATAATATAACTAACCATTTATTTTTCATGGCGGAAGACTTTAAATAATTGAAGAGAAAAAATCAGCGAAAATATAAAGTATAAACCCAGGGCGATTATTAGCCACCAGCCTTTGGCAAAAAACGGTTTATACTGGCTGGCCTGAATAATAAAAGTTTTAAAATTACTGGTATCGTAATAACTAGAAACTACCCAATAGAAAGCGATCCAGTTTAAGAAAATAAACCAGTAGCTGACAAGAAAGTTTAAATATTTACTGATTGATTGAAGCCCGATGATAATTAAAATCATGCAGGGAACAATGACCGGGAAATAGTAGCGGCCCTGGATGCCAAAGGGAAAACCGGCGTTCCGAATATGTTGAAAATCCCAAAAAAACAAAGC
>CAZDQA010000041.1:0-7434 GCA_964507605.1 uncultured Pseudomonadales bacterium
AATTTTAAAGTTCGTCTTGTTTTTGGCTCTTCTTCTTCCGTCCCCGCCGCCGGCGGCGGCGCGACTGAATCTGCCGGCTGTTCTACCGCCGCCTGACCAGGCTTAAATTTGGCCACAGCGGCGTCAAATTTTTGCAATGCAGTCTCTTCACTCATACTATGTATCAGATTATATCATTTTTGACTATTAATTAAACTTTCCAACCAGCGTTTTTTCGCCCTGGCTAACTGGTGTTTATTTAAGTTTAATTCAGGCAAACTCATTAACAATTTTAACTCTTTAATTAAAATTTTAATCCCCGAATGTTTTAACTTATCCTTCTCAAGCTTTTTAATCTCTAGTAAGCTAACCAAGTCTATCAAGTCTTTTCTACCCTTAGGACTGCTCTTTCTGTCTAACCAGGCAGTTAATTTTAAAATGAATAAAACTTCCGGTGAGGGTAAGGAAAAACCTTCCACTATCCGGCAATCCTGAAGAATTCTTTCCGCTTTAACTCCTAAGTCCGAATAATATGCCGGGTAAACATCCACCTGCACCTCGCCCTGGCGAAATTCATATTTTTTTAATCGGTTATTCTTAAATAATTCATACTTTTCTCTTATCCTGCTTAACTCCTCCGGCTCCACTATAATATCAACATCTTTTGATTTCAGTTTTTTGGTATACAACCATACTGCCCAGCCGCCGATTAAACAAAATTTAAACTGCCGCTTTAATTCTTTTAAAAATTGCCAGCTGGCTTCGGTAACGCTGTCACGATAATACATCATCAATTTCCTCCTTAATCCGGTTAATAAATTCCTTAGCCATCCAGTCAGTCAGATTCCATAAATCCACAAAAGTATGAGCCAAAGTGGTGGTTTCTTTCCTTAAAGGAATTTTTGGCGCTGGTTTTAAACAAACCAGCTCGGTTTCCCGGCCGCTTTGCCCTTCAAAACGCTTGATTAGCAACTGCGGTTGTAGATGATAGACATAAACCGTGCTGTAGTCAGCCGGCGCTTCGCCAAACCAGTGACGCACGGCGCTGTACGCGCCTAAAATGCTTCCCGGCGGCAGTAAACCCTCGATTTCCAACACTGACCCGGACAGTTTCCGGCGCCAAACTATGTCTTGATTTAATTGCCGGTAGTTAGCCCAATGCATTAAAATTTTTTCATAATCAATCACTTGCCCGCCCCGGCCGCCGATTTGCACCGCGCCCATTTGCCTTAAGTTTTTTAAAGCATGGTTAACCGTGCTTAAAGACAAATCCAGTTTTTTGGCCAATTTCTGCTGCTGGAAATGCGCCTGTTGTTTTTCCAGAATATCATAAAGCAACTGGCACCACACTGTTTCGATTTTCTTCATATAAATACCGCCTATTTTCGATATTAATCGAAACTAGTCAGTTTGTCAAGACTTTCCCGGCAAATCTTACTAACTGCCACTGCCTTTTTATCCGCCACGGCTGCATGATTAAACGCCACAGCCATTCCAGACCAAGCGCTTGCACCCGCAAGGGTGCCCGCAACCACGGCTTGGCAATCTGGTCCAAGGCGCCGCCAATCCCCATTGCCACTTTGACGTTTAATTTAGCTAAATTTTTATAAATCCACTTTTCCTGCTTACCCATACCCAAAGCCACAAACAGCAACTCCGGCAGGATCTTATTAATTTTCTCCACATTTGGCTCAGTCATGCTGAAAAGGTCCAACCTCGTCAGAGTACCAACAAGGTTGGACCTTAGCCCGTCCGCGGCTTTTTGGGCCACTCCAGCCCGGCCCCCCACTAACACGGTTTTATAACCCTTTTTAATCAGAGACAACATTAAATCCACACCCGTAACTCTATTTAACCGCCTGTCTGCCAAACGTAAACCCACCCCATCACAGATTGCCAAATCCGCCTGATTTAAAATTTTTCTAAACTCTGTATCTTTTTGGGCCAGCATGATAAATTCCGGATTCGGCGTCACAATATATCTTTTTTTATCTTGTTTCACCCACTCACCCACCAACTTTATTGCTTCTCCTAAACTAACCCGATCTACCCTTACTCCCAAAATTTTAGCACTTTCCATAAGGAAACCAATAATCCCGCGTTTTAGCCGCAGACATATTCAGATGCCAGTGGGTTTTATGGACAAACTCCCAAATCCCAAACTTGCCCCCCTCCACCCCAACGCCGCTTTGTTTTAATCCGCTCCAGGGGGCTTCCGCCGGCATCACACTGACGTCATTCACATAGACCGAACCCACTTCCAACTGGGCCATAATCTCTTTGGCTTGAACTTTGGACCTGGTAAAAACCGCCGCCGTCAACCCAAACTTGGAGTCATTGGTTGCTTTGATTGCTTCTTTTAAACTCTCCACCCGGCAAACCGGCAGCATCGGCCCGAACACTTCCTCCTGCATCACCTCCATTTTGGACGTCACATGAATCATTAAAGTCGGTTCATGAAAATAGCCTTTAGCATGCTGTTCATCACGCAGCCGCCTGCCGCCGACCGTAATTCTGCCGCTTTGAATCACTCCTCTGGTTACCTGATGTTCAAAACTCTTTAACTGTTTTTCGCTGACTAACGGCCCCACATCCGTCTTTTTGTCCAACGGATCACCCACGCGCAGCTCCCTGATTTGCTCTTCCAGTTTTTCAATCAATTTATCCGCCGCTGAATTTTCTACCAGCACCCGCTTAATCGCATTGCAAACCTGGCCATTATTGGAAAACCTGCCCCAAACAATCGCGTTCACCGCCAAATCTAAATCAGCGTCTTGGCAAACAATCGCCGCCGAACTGCCTCCCAACTCCAACACATATTTAATCATTCTAGGGCTGCATTTTTTGGCGATTTCCTGGCCAACTGGGGTACTGCCGGTAAAACTGACCATATCAATCCGGCTGTCCACCAGCATCGCCCCTACTTGGCCCCGGCCCTGTAAAATCTGCAACACGTCTTTGGGCACCCCTGACTGCCAGATTAAATTTACTAAAACTTCACTAACCAAAGGCACATATTCCGACGGTTTTAAAATAACGCTGTTGCCTGCCAATAAAGCCGGCGCTATTGCCAGCATGGGCGTGTCCACCGGGAAATTCCAGGGTTTGATCGCCGCCACCACTCCCCGGGGCTCATAATGGATCACACTGGAAATATTTGTTTTTTTATCACCAATCGGCTCATCAATTAAATACTGACAACCCTTCAAGCTAAACCACTTGACTGTCTCGCCGGAAGCCTGCACCTCATCCACTGCTTCGCTTAGCGGCTTGCCCATCTCCTGCGCTATCAGCTTGCCCAACCTAGGCGCTTCTTTTCTCATTAACTGGCTGAGCTTTAATAAAATCTTGGCCCTTTTTGCCAAAGGCACTGTTTTCCATTTTAAAAACCCCAAGCGGGCTGTTTTAATTGCTTCTTCCACTTCCAACTTAGTCGCGATCTTGACTGATCCTAAAACTTCACCGTTGCTGGGATTAATTGAAGATAATTTAGCCACAATCCGTTTATTTTACCATTAAACGGTCTAAACTTCAACGCTTGCTGATCGCCCGCTTGTATAAATCTAGATTGTCCAAAGCAATTCCCGTCCCTTTCGCCACGCATAACAGCGGCTCTTCGGCCACATGACAGGGCACCCCGGTCTCTTTTGTCAACAATTTATCCAAATTTTTTAATAAAGACGTGCCGCCGCTCATCACTATTCCTTTATCAATAATGTCACTGGCCAACTCGGGCGGAACTTCTTCCAACACCGACTTCACCATATTAACTATCTGCATTAATTTGGGCCGCATCGCCTCCTCTATCTCTTCGGCTGACACTTCGACTGTTTTGGGCAAACCCTGAATACTATCCCTGCCTTTAACCTGCATAGGCTTTAAATTATCTGTTTCACTGGCCATGGCCCTGCCAATCGATATTTTTATCTCTTCGGCTGTTTGTTCGCCCACAATCAAACTGTGTTTCTTCCTCAAATAAGCAGCAATCGCATCATCCAAAGCATTACCGGAAATCCGCAGGCTTTTACTGACCACAATGCCGCCTAAAGAAATCACTGCTGCTTCGGACGAACCGCCGCCCATATCCACAATCATATTGCCTGAAGCTTCGCCCACCGATATCCCTGCCCCTAAAGACGCCGCAAACGGTTCTTGGATAATATAAACCTCTTTCGCCCCGGCCGCTTCGGTCGCCTCTTCCACCGCCCGCCGCTCTACCTGGGTACAGCCGGCCGGCACGCAAATCATTACTTCCGGACGAAATAACCAGTTTTTACCGCAAACTTTTTCAATAAAATACCTAAGCATCGCCTCAGTCACCACATAGTCGGCAATCACACCATCCCGCATTGGTTTGGAAGCCATGATCGAACCCGGGGTCCGGCCCAGCATTTCTTTGGCCTCACTGCCCACCGCCACCACCTTATTATCTTCTACTGTCACGGCCACCACGGTCGGCTCCTGCAGTACGATTCCTTTAGTCTCCGCGTAAACTACTGAATTGGCAGTGCCTAAATCGATCCCGATTTTTCTAATCAGTCTGTTCATCAGCTTAGTTTATCATCATGGCTTTAATATAACAATTATAATAATTATAAATTTTATATTGACATTAAGAAAAATTCGCGTCATACTGAAAGCGTGAAAATAGTCCATCATTATTACAAACTTGGACACCATAAGAGGAAAAGTGTACTCTATTAAAGACGCTGCCCAAGCTCTGGGAATCCATCCGAAAACCATCAGACGCTGGGAACAAGCCGGTAAATTCATTCCCCAAAGAACCCTGGGCAACCAGCGCCGCTTTACCCCCCGGGATTTAAACACTCTTAAAAATATTAAAACCGGCCAAGTTCCCGCTTCCGGCCAAATATTAGACAGACTACTAACCCTTGACCAAACAGCCCAAAAACTTGGCGTGGCTTTGGCCACTATCCAGCGCTGGACTAAAGAAGGCCGTCTTAACCTCAAAGTCAATAATCAACTCCAGTCAGGTTATTCTGCTCAGCAAATCAACTCAATCCTCCAATCACAAAAACCTCGACCAATCACCCAAAAACCTTCCCCATCTCCCTTAAAACCCAGCCAGTCAATCATTCCCCCGGCTTACCTCTATGCAGTCATTGGCTCGATTATTCTCAGCTTGTTAGCCTTGGGCCAGCTTTATCTTAAAAATCAGGCCTTGATTGCCAAACCGGCCGTTAATCAACTTGATCTGTCCCAACCAACCGCACCCGCTCTGCCTCAGGTAGCTAACTTTTTAAACGGCCAGATTACCATTGGCAGTGATACCGGCCAACTGTCATTTTTAGATGACAAAGGCAATCTGTTTCTTAAAAATGCCGCTCTTGTCCAAGGCGGAGTGTTCAGCAGTTTTCTCCAGCTGCTCCCTGCCGCCAAACCGGAATCGCAGATCGGCCGCCAATATGTTGATAAAGAAAGCGGCAATTTGATGTATTTTGATGGTGTTGACTGGACCGCCTTAAATTCTCTTCCCGCTTCTGCTTCCGCTTCAAAACTCACCCTGCCTTATACAGTTTTAGGTGGAGCTGATCAGGAAATTTTAACCATCGATGATACCAGCGCCTATCCGGTTTTAATCAGCCAACCCACCAAAATCTTAGCCAATCTTTATGTTCCCAAACTACTGGACTCTGACTCGGAAACTTACTTTATTGATCCCGGCGCCACTGGTTTATCTTTGAGTCTGGCCGGCAATGCTACCATCTCTGCCACCTTAACCTTTTCTCAAAATGGCGAATACATTACCAACACCACTGATAACTACCTTATCTTCTCCGGCGGTTTAAGTATCGGCGGCACCACTACTTATGGTTTTAATAAAGAGGGCAATATCAATGCCAACAAAATCGAGGCCCATGATATCATCCAAATTGACAACCTTAAACTTGACAACAACACTTTGAGCGCTACTAATAATGACGGCCTTTATATTTATGACAATGACTCTAACGGTATTTTTCTGCAGGACGGCGGCAACGTCGGCATCGGGACGACGGCACCGACAGACATTCTTCATGTAGTGGGTACACGACTTAAGCTTGCTTCCGCTTCAACAACACAGTTTATTCAATATCCAACGAGTGGCGGTCACTATTGGGATTCAGCAACCGTGGGTTTGAATACGTACTTTCGTACCAGTAGCGCAACTTCTATTGATACTACGGCCATGACTATACTTCCCGGCGGCAATGTCGGCATCGGCACCACCGCCCCCGCTGCCAAACTGGAAGTTAATGGTGATGTTATAGTTAACGGCACTACCTTAATTCCCCCTGACTATGTTTTTGAACCCGGCTATCCCCTTTTATCTCCGGTCGATCTGGCTGACTACATTCATATCTACCGCCATCTGCCGAACATCCCCTCGGCTGATGAGATTAAAAACCAGGGCTTAAATCTCAGCCAAACCTTGCTGGCAATCTTAAGGAAAACCGAGGAAAATGTCCTATACATCCTTGATCTTTATGACCGGGTTACCCGGCTTGAACAGCGCTTTTTAAGTCCGACCGTCGATACGGAAAAACTAACCACTAACTTTATCTCGCCTTTAACCGCTGACGGCCAAATCGCTGTTTCCGGCGATGTCTCCATTTCCGGCACCCTTACTGCTGCAGTTATTAACTCTTCGACCATTGACGCCATCAAAGAAAAATTAGCCTCTCTGGCCGATATTCTCAACACCTCCGAGGTGAAAGAAGTTCCCACCTCGGAGGTGGAATCAACTGTCTCGGCCATGATCGCCAACCTGCAAACCGAACCCATCGCCACTAATTCTGCCTATCTGAACATTGATTCTCTTAACGCCAACGCCGGTTTTTTCTCCGACTATCTGGCAGTCATCGGCCAAGCTACTATCACTGACCTTAAAATCAATAATCTCTTAACTCTTGGATCAGTCTCAGCTTTAAACGGTAAAATCGACTTTCTCGCCGGGCTGATGACCCTCGACGAAACCGGCAAAGTCATTATTAACGGCAATCTGACAGTCACCGGAACTATTATTGCCTCGCAAATTGCCCCGCCGCCTGATCAAACTTTTGATATCTCCATTGCTTCCCAGTCAGCCATGCTGATTTATTCGGATATTAACCAACCCATTGCCACTTTTTCCGGCCAAACCGCCCAGCTTTCCCAACTGGAACTGGCGGCCAGCGGCACAGCCACTATTTCTAGCGGCACCAACAATGTGCTGATTCACCCCAACCAGCTGACCGACAAATCCCAGATTATCGTCACTTTTAACTCAAACTACACCCCGGCTTCCAAATATTGGGTTACCAAAGAACCAAAGTTAAACCAATTTACTATCTTTACCAACTACCCGGTCAATAATGACGCCGCCCTCGACTGGCTGATTATTAATTAATTGCCATCTCCCCACACTTTGTCTATAATTCACTCAGTCCCCAAAACACCAAACAACCCAACACA
>CAZDQA010000042.1:0-7203 GCA_964507605.1 uncultured Pseudomonadales bacterium
TTTAAAGCCGTGGGGTGAAACTGAATAAACTCTAAGTCTTTTATTTTACATCCTGCCCTGTAAGCCATGGCCAACCCGTCGCCTGTGGCCACTTTGGGATTAGTCGTATAAGCAAAAATTTGCCCTACCCCGCCGGTGGCTAATATTATTTTTCCGCCATAAATATTTTCTTTCGTTTTTACTCCAATGCATTTTTTATTTTCCACAACTAAATCAATTACAAAACAATTTTCTAATACTTTGATATTCTTATTTTGTTTTATTTTTTTCAACAAAGCTTTTTCTATTTCTTTGCCGCTAAAATCACTTATCCGCATCACTCTTCTGTAAGAATGGGCCGCTTCTAAACCGGGATTTTTATCAAAAATCACGCCTTGTTGCTGTAACCATTTAATTGCTTCGGGTGCCTCTCTGACCATAATTTTTACCATTCGCTGGTTATTATGAAACCCACCAGCCACTAATGTATCTTGAATGTGGCTGGAAAAACTATCCTCGTCTGTCATCGCCGCGGCTATCCCACCCTGAGCCAAGTTAGTGGCACAATCAACTAATCTAGATTTGCTGATTAACAAAACCGAACCTGATTTTTCTAAAGTCAAAGCACAGGTTAAACCGGCTAAACCTGAACCAATAATTATATTTTGATATTTCTCTTTCATCTCCTGATACAATACTACATTATGGATATAATTCAAGAAATTAATTATTGGCGGAAAAAACATAAAGCAGTAATTTTGGCCCATAACTACCAAGTTCCGGAGATTCAGGATTTGGCGGACTTTGTGGGCGACTCACTGGAACTCTCCCAAAAAGCGGCCAGCACCCCAGCAAAACTTATTGTTTTTTGCGGTGTTCATTTCATGGCCGAAACCGCCGCCATATTATCTCCAGACAAAACCGTTCTTATTCCCGATCTAAACGCCGGTTGCAGTTTAGCCAATAGTATTACTGCCCAAGAACTACGACGCTGGAAAAAACATTATCCCAAAGCTATTGTTGTTTCCTATATCAATACCTCGGCCGAGGTTAAAGCCGAAAGCGACTACTGCTGTACTTCTACTAATGCTGTTAAAATCGTCAACTCTCTACCTAAAAATCGCCAAATTCTCTTTACTCCGGATATCTTCCTGGGTGACTACGTGGCTAAAATGACTGGCCGGAAAAATATCATTGTTTATCCCGGTCAATGCCATGTTCATGCCCAAGTTAGACCAATCGATATTTTAAATAAATTAAAAGAATATCCTCAGGCCGAATTTTTAATTCATCCTGAGTGTGGCTGTGTTTCTAATTGTTTAAGTTACGTCGCCAGTGGCGATCTTCCGGTTGTAAAAACCCATATTCTCTCTACCGGCGGCATGATTAAATACTGCCAAACATCCTCCACTAAGCAGTTTATCATCGCTACCGAAACCGGTATTATTCACCGCTTACAGAAAGATAGTCCTGAAAAAGAATTTATTCCCGTTCGCGACGGTATGATTTGCCAATTCATGAAATTAATTACTTTAGAAAAACTGTTGAGTTCGTTGAAAAATCTGGAGTTTGAAGTGAAAGTTCCGAAAAAAATAGCTCAAAAAGCCAGAATTCCTATCCAAAGAATGCTGGAGTTATCAAAATGAATAAACAAAAATTAATCTTAAAATTTTTTCAAAAAGCTGACCAGCTAAAAATCAGCAACCCTGTCTATCGCCAAACTATTATTTCTCTCTTTCATTGGCTGACTGACAATGATGAAATTACTAAAGATATTACCTCTCAACTATTAGGGCTTCATTCCCAAAAAACTGCCAAAATTGTCAGTCATGAAACTATGATTGTGGCCGGAATAGAAGAAATTAGTTATCTTCTTCACCATTTAACTCAGCTATCCTTTAAACCCTTACTAAAAGACGGTAATTCTGTAAAAAACAACCAAGTAGTTGCCAAAGTTCAAGGACCGGTTAATGAAATCCTCGCCTATGAACGCACCATTATTAATTTTTTACAGCGCCTGTCCGGTATTGCCACACAAACCAGCCGTCTTGTCAATCAAATTCCTTCATCTATTTATCTTGCCGCCACTCGTAAAACACCTTGGGGCACCATCGATAAAAAAGCCGTGGCTGTTGGCGGCGGCTTAACCCATCGCTTGAGCCTTAAAGACGGCATTCTAATTAAAGATAGTCACTTAAAACTTATCTCTATCCCCCAAGCTCTGAAAATTATCCTTCCTCAAATTCACCATCACTTAATCGAAGTAGAAGTCAAAAACGAAGCAGAAGCCTTACAAGCCTTAAATACATTTAACCAATTAAACCAAGATAATTATTTGGCAATTATGTTTGATAATTTCTCTGCTCCCGCCATTAAAAAAACAGTCGCTCGATTAAATAATCAGTCTGTTATTTACGAGGCGTCCGGCGGTATTAATGAAACTAATCTTCTCTCTTTTGCTAAAACCGGCGTGGATATTATTTCTTTAGGAGCTTTAACTCACTCTGCTCGGGCGGTTAATTTATCTTTAGAAATTATCTGATTTAGTTTTTTCACCATCTTTTCTATTTCTTTGCCGGAAAATCCGTGCGCCCTGGCCCCCTCTTCCAGTGTCTCAAAAGCTGCTGCCATACAGCCGACGCAATGCAAACCATAATCATTCACCAATATCTCCGCCAGCTCCGGATAAGTATTGCTTAACTCACCTAAATTAATAGTTTTTGTAATACGACCAATCCGAGTGTGGCGCATTTTTTCCTCCCTAAACTAATATTTATTCCTAATTTTTTAATCATATCTTTATCAGTTAATTTCTTCACCTCTTTAACCGTCTTTCCTTTTACCATCTCTGTCAGTATACTTGTTGCCGCTATGGCAACAGCACAACCTTCCCCTTGAAATTTAATCTCAGAAATTTTGCTTTTTTCAATCCTTACTCCGATTTCAATCACATCTCCGCAACTGGCGTTGCGATCCATTGCTTTTAATCCCCCGGCCGGCAAAGGGCCAAAGTTCCGCGGTCTTTTATAATGGTCTAATATTTCTTCTCTGTATATATCCATGCTTTCTGGTGAAACTGTGACACTATGTCACTGTTTTCTCCCTCCCCTCGTCCACAATTCTTTTCAAATACTCATCAAAGGCCTTGCTTTCCGGTAACTCCGTCCAGCCATATTTCTGTCCGCCATAACTGCCTTTCTTATAACCAGCAATAAACTTAGCAATTAGTCGGCTGGTATAATCAGCCTTATCCTGTAACTTTACAAAACTTTCTTGGCTTAAATATTTCTGATCAACGGCAACATACAGTTGGGAACGAACTTCACCGCACGAACCGCGGGCCACGTACAGAAAATATAAAAATTCGGCTTTGGTGCCGCGCTCAAAACCTTCAGCAATGTTGGAAATTACAGAAACAGCCGCTCTTCTCATTTGATCCTGCAAACTTCTATCCCGCCACTGCTCACTAACAGCATAAATCAGTTTAACCAACTCTCTTGCTTGCTGCCAAATGTACAAATCTTCAAACTGTTTAATTGGTTTTTTCTGTGACACTGTGACACTGTGACACTGTGACACTGTCATTTAAAAATCCTCCTCACTTTCTCCAACCCTTTAATTAACGCGTCGACATCTTTTTTATCATTATAAATATAAAAACTGGCGCGGGTAGAAGCCGCCAAACCAAAGCGCTGATGCAAAGGCATGGTGCAGTGATGTCCAGACCGCACCGCCACTCCTTCGCTGTCCAAAACCTGGGCCACATCATGGGCATGAATACCCTTAAAACTAAACGTCACTACCCCGCCGCGGATATTCACGTCTTTGGGACCATAAATTTTAATTTCTTTAAATCTTGATAGTTCTTTCAAGGCATATTTTGTCAACTCTTTTTCGTGTTCCCGAATATTTTTCATCCCTAATTGATTGTGGTATTCACACGCCACTGCCAACCCAACCGCACCCTCTACATTCGGCGTACCCGCCTCCCACTTCTCCACTCCTTTAGCCCACACCGCCGGTTTATCCAAATAGACTTCAGAAATCATTCCCCCGCCGGTTAACCACACTCCCATTTCTGCCTGCCTTTCTTTTTTAATATACAACGCCCCTATACCCATCGGCCCGAGCATCTTATGTCCGGAAAAAACCAGCCAATCACAGCCGATCTTTTGCACGTTAACTCCTAAATGCGGCACGCTTTGCGCCGCGTCAATTAACACTTTTGCTTTAACTTTCTTAGCCATACTAATTATTTCTTCAATCGGATTAATCGTGCCGGTCATATTAGACATATGGCCAACTGCCACCAGCTTAGTTTTTTTAGTTAATTTCTTCTTAAAATCCTCCATGTCCAAAACCCCTTCGTCAGTCACATCCACAAATTTAACCATTAACCCTAATTGCCTCCACGGTAAAAGGTTACTGTGGTGTTCCATTATTGTCGTTAAAATCTCCTCATCCTTTTTAATATTCTTAAAAGCCCAGGCCCAAGCCACTAAATTAATTGCCTCGGTCGCATTTCTCACAAACACTATCTCCTCTGCCCTGGCACCCACAAAGTCGGCCACTGTTTTTCGGGCTTGCTCATATAACTCACTCGCTTCTTCTGATAATGTATGCAAACCCCTATGGACATTGGCATTATGTTTTTTCTGAAAATCCTCTACCACTTTAATTACTTGAAGCGGCCGCTGGCTCGTCGCCGCGCTATCCAAATACACCAACCGCTTCCCGTTTACCCTACGCTTCAAAATCGGAAAATCCTCTTTAATTTTTTGAATGTTCAGCATAAAAATCAATCAACCTATTTATTTCCACAGCATACTCCAAAGGCAGATTTTTGACTACCGCCTCACAAAAACCATTAATAATCAAACTGGTTGCCTCTGCTTCTGACAATCCCCGGCTCATTAAATAAAACAGCTCCTCCTCGCTGATTTTTCCGGTCTTGGCTTCATGTAAAGCCACGACATCGCTTTCGCCGATCTCCATCCCTGGAAAAGTTTCCGCCCGGCTTTTTTTGTCCAAAATCAGGCTATCACAACTCACGCTGGCTTTGGCTTTTTTGGCACCCTTAATCATCTTCACCAATCCCCGGTAAGTTGTCCTGCCCCCATTTTGGCAAATCGATTTAGAAATAATAGTCCCGGAAGTATTTTCACCCAGATGAATTATCTGGCCGCCGGTATCCAACTCCTGCCCCTTGTCCGCCAAACTTAACGACAAATGCCCAGCTTTCGCTCCATCACCTTTTAAAATACTGGTCGGATAACTCATGGTTATCCGGCTGCCTAAAGCGCTGGAAACCCACTCCATTACTCCCGCCTTTTCTACAATCGCCCGTTTCATTCCCAAATTAATCACGTTTTTGCTCCAATTCTGAATCGTGGCCAACTTCACCCTTGCTTTTTCTTTGACAAAAACTTCCACACAGCCAACATGCAGGGAGTTTTGCGAGTAAACCGGGGCGCTGCAACCTTCAATATATTCCAGCTGGCTGGCTTTTTCGGCCAAAATCAGCGTGTGCTCAAACTGGCCGCCTTGCTTTAAATTCAGCCAGAAATAGCCTTCAAGCGGCTGTTTGATTTTTACACCTTCAGGCAAATACACAAACACTCCTCCTGACCAGACTGCCGCATGCAAAGCACTGAATTTATTGTTGTCCACGCTAATCGCTTTCATAAAATACGGCCTGACTAGATCCGGGTATTGCTTTACTGCTTCGTCCATCGACGTAAAAATTACTCCCTGTTTCTTCAGTTTTTCTTTTAAACTTTGATAAACAACAGCACTATCCCACTGCGCTCCAACACCCGCCAATACCCGCCTTTCCGCCTGCGGGACGCCCAGTTGATTAAAAATTTGTTTCGTTTCCCGCGGCACCTGGCTCCAACTTCGCTTTGTTGTGGTTTTCGGTTCTTTAAAATAATTAATTTTATTAAAATCGATTCCTGTTAAATCCGGACCCCAATTTGGCAACAACATTTTTTGAAATTTTTTTAAACCTTCCAACCGCAACTCCAGCATCCATTTAGGCTCGTTTTTTGTCTTGGAAATTTGTTTAATTAAACTTTCCATAACCATCCTTTTCTATTTTTTTTATCAGTTCTCGGCCGCCGGAGGCCGCAATTCGGCCATACTTCATCACTAAAATTTTATTTGGCTTTAAATACTGAAAAATCCTGGTGTAATGGGTAATCAACAAAATTCCCTGCTCCGGCTGTCTTATTTTTGCCAAAAGCTTTAAACTGTCTATGTCTAAGCCCGAATCGATCTCATCCAGAACCGCGTATTTGGGTTTTAACAATAAAAGTTGCAATAGTTCCAGTTTTTTCTTTTCGCCGCCGGAAAAACCGACATTAATCCCCCGATTTAACCAGCTTTTATTTATCTTCAATTTCTCTGCTTCCCGGTTAAGCTCCTGCCGGAAAGAACAGACCGTCCGGCACCGCCTTTGCCGGCAGTTTAAAACCGCCATTCTTAACAAGCTCTCGATTGATACGCCGCTGACCGCTATTGGATTCTGCCACGCTAAAAATAAACCCAATTTGGCCCGCTCATGCGGTTTTAAACTTAATAAATTTTTTCCGTCAAGACTGGCTTTGCCGCCGATTATCTTGTAAATCGGGTTTCCGGCCAACGCATTAGTCAAACTGCTTTTGCCGCTGCCGTTTGGCCCCATTAAGGCCACTATCTCTCCCGGCCTAATCTCCAAACTCACCTTTTTGATAATTAACTTATTTTGCGCTTTAACTTGTAGATTTTGTACTTTTAACATAGATCTTCTAAATTCATTTTGTTTAAATGCTGTTCCATAACCTGATTTAATTTCACTAAAACTTTTCGCTGTTGACAAAATTTGGCCGCCGCGCATGAATGTCCCTGCAAACACGCCACCACTCCTTTTTCTCCTTCAATCGCCTTAAAAATCTCCCCCACTTTAATCTTCTTCGTAAAAAAATATCCGCCTTCTCTCCCCTCTCTACTCTCAATTAAACCGGCTTTCTTTAATTTTCCGGCAATCTTGCTTAAAAACCGGTACGGCAGTTTTTTCTCTCTCGCCCACTCCGCCAAACTCAGCCTCTTTTCCCGGCACAGTTCCGCCATCAATAACAAACCTAAATCAACCTCCCTGGAAATCTTTAACATGGATAACTCCTACCTTTCTAGTCGGAGTTTATCATAACCTTACTTATCCAGCAAGGCTTCAATCCCCGGCAT
>CAZDQA010000043.1:0-6168 GCA_964507605.1 uncultured Pseudomonadales bacterium
AATTAAAGAAATGGCCAAAGAACAGGTAGGCTTAATGGAAGAAGTCGATCAAGCCGCCTTCCAAGCAATAGTTAATCCCGGAGTTTATCATCAAAACTTCTTTGAACGCCTGCTTCATTTAATTAAACTGGCACGCAAAAAAGTGGTTGAATCCCGGACCTGGCTGCAACTGCAAAATCATCGCTCGCAGAAACGGACCGGTTATTGGCAATCAGTCAAAAAATCCGGCACCAGCTTTATGCTTTCCGGCGAAAGAACCGTTTCTACCCAGGCCGGTTAGAAATAAAATCACTCTTGAGGTTTGGCTCTCTGCAACAATCTTTTCTGAAGCCGTTGATAAAATTCCGTCAGTTCTTTGATGGTTACCATCTGTTTCATTCGGGGCAAAATTTTTAACTCCTCCAATGAATAAAGGCAGTTGGTAAAATAAAACTCAAACAAACCAAGATCTTTCTTTTTGGCCAGTTCAAATAATTCATCAAATTTCAAACCTGTTTTTTTTATCAGCCAGTAAAGATCAATATAGTCTTTGGGTTCAAATCGACCGTAAATAGCCAGAATTTTATTACTGCCGATATTTTCCAGATTGTCCACAACAATACCCTCAATTATCTCCAGCTTGCCGACATGAACCGGCTGTTCCTGCACCAAATCAATTCTTTGCTCCCAGCCTGATTTCTTATTAGTCAAATACACTTCGTTATAAGTCTGACTGCGGACTTTATAGTTCGCTCTGGCCCCGGTTTTCGCGGCGATTTCGTCAATAGTCCGCTTCATCGCCTCTGGATCAAATTGTTTTAAACTGAAAAAGTCAAAATCTTTACTTTCCCGATGGCCCAGATAAAACGCGGCCAAGGCCGTACCTCCGGTTAAAAAAAACGGCCGGGAAAAATCAGCCGCAAAAAAAAGTTTCAGCAATTCTACCTGAAACGGTTTAAGAATTTTATTAACGTTAAATTTGGCCCGCATAACCCCACTCCCGCAAAGCACCCTGCCAGTTTCTTTTAATGTCCGGCCGCAGGTGCAATTTAGGCCAGATTCTAACGATATCTTTCAGACTTAAATAATCCCAGATATCCGGAAAACTGACCGAGGTTAAAATCCTGCCGATCAGCCAGCGCCTTTCCGTCTCATTTTTGCCGTGCAAAATCCGTCGCACATCCTGCTCGGTTAAATCATAATCCCATAACCAATAGGGCCGCTTATTAGTTGACATATTTTTAATTTTACGATATCTCAAGCTTTAATGCAAAGAGAGGCAGGCAGTTAAACCCGCCTCTCTTCCTTGATTTCTAAGGGCCCCAAATTTCTCCTTCACCGGCGCCCCAGCAGGCAACAGTTTCCGGTCTCAAATGACCGGCTGTAGGAACCCAAGCTGGTAATTCTTCCTGCTTCACCGCATCTTCCTGTATTTGTAACCCTTCCGGGCATAACTCCGCGCTGATTCGTTTTACAACTTTTTCTAAAGGTTCTCCCTGCTTGATCTTTTCTTCGGCAATTGCTGCCACATTACAGCCTCGGCATGATCCAATTGTTTCTACTAAACATCTCATAAATTTTCACCTCCTTTCCGAGTTTCATATTTTTAAATTATGTTTCGACCTTTTGGCTTCCAGCCGTGATCGGCTTTACCAAATTTATAACCGCTTTTTCTTAATTCACTAATAAATATTGGTTCCTCTTTCGGTTCTGCTGGACCGAGTTTGGTTTCGGCCCATTGATAGTCCTTACAGTCTTTTTTCTTTTCGCATGCACCGCATACATTAATTACAGTACTTAATGGGGCATCATGATAAAGTCCGTCAATGATTACCGAACATTCTTTGTTTGGTGGCATAGTTCATCACCTCCTTTCAAGGCATTAAAAAACCTCCCAGTGGGAGGTTATTTTTATCTGCTGACTAATGGGTTATTTAGCCACGATTAACCTCCCAAATTTCTTTGGTAAAAAAGAAAAATTTTTGAGAGGCTAACTTAACCATAAATAACAGTATACACTAACTGTCAAATTCTGCTAAAATCAGGTTAATATGAAAACAAAACTGCTTTATCTCGAAGACTCCTACCAAAAAACCATGGAAGCGGTAATTCTTGATGTCCAAGAATCATCTCCGGGAATTTACAAAATTGTTCTTGACCAAACTGTTTTTTATCCTATTGGCGGCGGACAAGCTTCCGATCAAGGCAGATTATTTAATAATTCCTGGGAAGGTAAAGTGATCGACTGCGCCGTTCAGGAGGGTGAACATCGCCACATTGTCAAAGCGCAAAAATCGCCGAAAATTGGGGCTAAAATCAATGGGGAAATTGACTGGGATAGGCGTTACAAATTAATGAAAATCCACTCCGCCGGCCATCTGGTTGATTTTGCCATGTACCAGCTTGGTTACTCTCCTAAATCCTTAATGCCCTGGAAAGGCGATCATGGCAAAAAAGCTTTTATTCAATATCACGGCGTTTTAGCCAAAGATATTAAAAAAGAACTTGAAGATAAGGCCAATGATCTAGTCAAACAGAATTTACAAATTTCTTGGGGGCAAACCGATCTGGAATCATTAAAAAAAGAGGCAATTTATCTTCAGCCCGGACTTCCTACAGATAAACCTCTGAGAAAAATTACTTTAGAGGGAGTTGGTTCGGTTGCCGATGGCGGCACTCAGGTAAAAACAACCGCTGAAGTCGGTGAAGTAGAAATTATCGCCATTGAAACTTTAGGCGAAGAAACCGTGGTAAAATATAAACTTAAGGACGGTTAGCTCAGCTGGCTAGAGCGCTTCATTGACATTGAAGAGGTCACAGGTTCGAATCCTGTATCGTCCACATGCTCAAAAAAAAGTATTTGGATATTATCAATAAAATCCTGTGGGTACATCTGGATAAATCCAGAGATAGGGCCTTTATTTTCGGTTCGTGGGCGATCGGGGATAACCGCAAGTTTTCCGATATTGACATTGGGATTGAATCGAAAAGAAAACTGCCGTTAAAAATAATCAGTCGGTTAAAGGAGACTTTTGAAATTTCTGATTTACCCTACATGGTTGATGTTGTAGACTTTAGGGGTACCGACCGGGAGTTTAAAAAATTAGCCAAAGCAAAAATAATCAAACTTAATTAAATATGTCAGACCTTTCCCGGAAATTAAAAATCAAAAAGGCCCAGTTACTCTATGCCGATTTTGGCAAAGCCTCAAAAAGATTAAAGGAAATCGCCGCCGCGCCGTTTTCAATGGTTAATCGCGACGCTACTATCAAACGCTTTGAGTTTACCTTTGAAGTTGCTTGGAAATTGATCAAAACGATTGTGGAACTTAGCGGCTTAAAATCTGCCAGTCCGAAATCCGCCATCCGTCAGGCCGCCGATATTGGCTTAATTGATAACCCCAAAAGATGGTTTAATTTTTTAGAAAACAGAAATCTGACAGTTCATATGTACAAAGAAAAAGTGGCCGAAGCGGTATACAAGGAAGCGAAAAAGTTTATTCCGTTTATTGATAAACTTTTAGAAACTGCCAAATCCCACCTTATATGAAAAAAGATTTACATCCACTACGTCACACAGCCGAGCACGTGCTTCACCAAGCCATGACGGACTTATTCCTCGGCTTGAAGCGGGCCATGGGCCCGGCTACTGACGACGGTTTTTATCATGACTTTGATTATGCCGGAAAAGTCACCGAAGCCGACTTCCCTAGAATTGAAAAACGGATGCAGGAACTAATTGATGCCAATCTTCCCATTGTCCGCCAAGAAATTTCCCTTTCCGACGCCCGATCCATATTTAAAGATAATCCTTATAAACTTGACTGGGTTGATCAGATTGAATCAAAAGGTCAAAAAGCCACAATTTATTGGACCGGCAAACCCAACCAGCCTAAATCCGATCCCGATCTCTGTAAAGGCCCGCACGTTAAATCCACCGGAGAAATAAAAGCCTTCAAACTTTTATCCGTGGCCGGCGCTTACTGGCATGGCGATGAGAAAAACAAGATGCTCACCCGCATCTACGGCACTGCCTTTTATTCGCAAAAAGAACTGGACGAATACTTGCATAACTTAGAAGAAGCCAAAAAGCGCGACCACCGGGTCTTAGGAAAAACCCTGGATCTCTTTGTCTTTTCTGATCTAATTGGTAAAGGCTTACCCATCTTGACTCCTAAAGGATCGGTTATCCGCCGCGAGCTGGAACGCTTTATTGTTGACGAAGAAATTAAACGCGGTTATCAACATGTTTACACTCCGGTCTTAGCCAAAACTGATCTTTACAAAAAATCCGGTCATTATCCCTATTACAAAAACACGATGTACCCGCCTATGAAAATTGACGAAGAGGAGCTAATTTTGCGGCCCATGACCTGCCCTCATCATTTCTGTTTATACAACTCCAAACCCAGAAGCTACAAAGATCTTCCGTTTCGCATTGCCGAAATCTCTCCTCAATTTCGTTATGAAAAAAGCGGCGAACTAAGTGGTTTAATGCGGGTGCGCACTTTCTGTTTAGCCGACGCTCATATTATGGTCACTAAAAAACAAGCCAAGGCGGAAATAATTTCCGTGCTTGATTTAATTGATTATGTTAATAAAACCTTAGGAATGATTAAAGGTATTGATTACCGTTACCGATTATCGCTAGGGGATCAGCAGGGTTCTAGCGCCTGGAAAGAAGCTGAACAGGTCTTGCGTGAAGTTTTAGTTAAAACTAAAGCCCCTTTCTTTGAAGCTCCTAATGAAGCCGCCTTTTACGGCCCAAAAATTGACGTCCAGGTTAAAAATGTCGCCGGCAAAGAAGAAACTGCTTTTACGGTTCAATACGATTTTGTTATGCCCAAACGTTTTCAAATGACCTACATTAATCAAGCAGGAAAAGAAGAAGAACCGGTCGTTATTCATCGTTCTTCTATCGGCGCCTTTGAACGGACAATAGCCTTTTTAATCGAACACTTTGCCGGCAACTTTCCTACCTGGCTGACGCCGATTCAGGTTAAAATTTTACCAATTTCCGATAAACATAATAAATACGCTCAAACAATCGCCGATCAATTAAAACTTAATCATATCCGCGTCGAGTTAGACGACCGGAATGAAACTCTTCAGGCAAAAATCCGCGATAGCCAAATGGAAAAAGTCAGCTACATGCTCATTCTGGGCGCCGAAGAACAAAAAAATAAAATCCTTTCCGTCCGCAACCGCGCTGGTAAACAAACCAAACTGGACTTGAATGAATTTATTGGTAAAATAACCGAAGAAATAAATGCAAAAATTCTATAAACTTAACCAATACATTACTGCCCCGCAATTGCGGGTAATCGGCCCGGATGAAAAACAAATCGGCGTCATGACCCGCGACGAAGCGATTTTTAAAGCCCGGCAAATGAACATGGATTTAATTCTGGTGGCGGAAAAGGCTCAGCCGCCGGTAGCCAGAATCATTGATTTTAATAAATTCAAATACATTCAAAGCCAAAAAGAAAAAGAAGGCAAGAAAAAAACCGCCAGCACCGATCTCAAGGAAATCCGCATCACTCCTTTTATCGCCCAAGCCGATTTTCAAAACCGCATGAAACGGGTCAAACAATTTTTAGGGTTAGGCCATAAAGTCAAACTCACGGTTAAATTCACCGGCCGGCAAATTTCCCGGAAAGCCTTCGGCGAACAGCTCCTCCACAAATCCTGTCAGGAAATGGTAGAATACGGCACACAGGAATCTCAGCCTAAATGGCAGGGAAAACTTTTATGGGTCACTTTCGCCCCAATTAGAAAAACCAAACAAAATGAAAAAGAAAAATAAAATTATCAAACTAAAACCCAGGACTTCTGTCACAAAAAGGTTTAAACTGACTGCCGGCGGCAAAATTATCCGCCGCGGTTCCCAAAACCGCCATTTAAAAGCCAACCGCAGCAAAAGAAACACCCGCCGCAGCAATGTCCCTAAACAAGTTATCAATAAAATGGCCATCAAAATTAAAAAAATGTTGGGAAAATAATTTATGAGAGTTAAAACCGGAACCGTCCGCCACCGAAGACACCAAAAAATCCTCGCCTCGACAAAAGGCTACCGCATGTCTAAAAACCGGCTGATTAAAGTTGCCAAAGAGGCCGCTCTTCATGCCGGCCAATATGCGTATCACGGCCGCCGCTTAAGAAAACGCAACTTCCGGACACTTTGGATCCA
>CAZDQA010000043.1:6178-7197 GCA_964507605.1 uncultured Pseudomonadales bacterium
ATTAACGCCGCTCTAACTGATACCGGAATAAGCTATTCAAAATTTATTAAAAATTTAACCACCAATCAGATAAATTTAGATCGTAAAATTTTGGCCGATCTGGCTGTCAATGATCCGGAAACTTTTAAATTTATCTCTCAATGGAAACCAAACTCCTCAACCTGAAAAACCAGGCTTTAGCTTTAATTAATCAAGCTGAAGATCTCCAGGAACTCAAACGGCTCCGGCTGAACTACTTTGGCCGTCAGGGCCAGATCAACCAACTCTTAAAAGATATTCCTAAACTGGATCCGGAGCAAAAGAAAAAGATCGGCCGCCTGGCCAACGAACTCAAAACCGCTCTGGAACAGAGTTTAACCGCTAAAACTCAACAATTATCCGCCTCGCCGCTAACCGCTTGGTTTGACCCGACTGCTCCGGGTAAATCTTTGCCGCTGGGCCACCTTCACCCTCTTTCCCAAGCCATTGAAGAAATTACCCGGATTTTTGAACATATTGGCTTCACCCGGGTGCGCTATCCGGAAGTTGACTGGGACTGGTATGTTTTTGAAGCCCTGAACATGCCGGCCGATCATCCGGCCCGGGACGAATGGGAAACTATCTTTATTGATACTCCTAAACATCCTCGGCTCGGCCAAATGGTTTTAACCACTCATACCAGTAATGGCCAAGTTCGGGAAATGGAAAGAGTTAAACAACCTCCGATTAGAATGCTCAACCTGGGCAAATGCTACCGCCGCCAGCAGGACGCCACTCACACAGTGATGTTCCATCAGTTTGAAGGTTTAGTGGTGGATCGCGGCATCTCCATTCCTCATCTCAAGGGTGTGCTGGATTATTTTGGTCAAGAGTTTTTCGGCCCCAAAATCAAATCCCGCATCCGACCCTTTCATTTCCAGTTTACTGAACCGTCATTTGAGGTTGATTTCACTTGCACCGCCTGTTCCGGTAAAGGCTGCCGCTTTTGTAAAGCCGGCTGGGTGGAAGTCGGCGGCGCCGGCATGGTCCACCCCGATGTT
>CAZDQA010000044.1:0-7149 GCA_964507605.1 uncultured Pseudomonadales bacterium
TCAGAAAGAATCGCCGGCGACTATCAAGCTAGGGGATTTAAGCCAGCCAAAAACGAGGACGAGGAGAGGGATTTTTGGGATACTCATGACGCTACCGATTATTTCGATACCAGCGACGAGGTAAAACTAGATTTATCCCAACTAAAACCATCAACCCGGCCGATTACCATCAGGCTGCCGGAGTCATTATTGGCCGCTTTAAAAATCATGGCCAATAAGCGGGATGTGCCCTACCAATCATTGATGAAAATGATGCTGGCGGAAAAAGTAAAACAGGAATACGCTTTTTAAGTTAATGTTGTTAAAGAATCCGGCAGATGGTCGATGCCTTGAAATTCTTTAACGACAATTGATTTGATTTTCTGTTTCAAATTCTCCCGGATGTGCGGATAGGTCATTTCTGCTTCGCCGCCGATGGATTCGCAATCGTCTTCGATTAAAATATCCGTCAGGGTCCGTCCTTGACGATTTAGTCGCCGTGCCGTGTAAAAACACCATGATTTTCATTTAATTAATTTTAACCTTTTCGCGCTTAAATTAATAATTTTTGAAACCTTTACATTTTGTAGCGGTTTCAGTTGGTTACAAAACGTAACCAACTTTTTACTATCACTCACACCTTAGAGGTGTGATGATCCGAAACTTAACCCAAACTAATTAGTATCAGGTATATTGAACCGATCAGGACATGACTAAGCATTAATGCAAAAATGTTTCTGAATTTAAGAAAGTGTCCAGCCCACCACCAGCCTAAAATTAAACAACTCAAAGTTAAGAGCCAATTATGAACCGGAGTGT
This sequence comes from uncultured Pseudomonadales bacterium, assembly GCA_964507605.1. GTDB lineage: Bacteria > Patescibacteriota > Microgenomatia > UBA1400 > CG1-02-47-37 > CAZYUF01. Next base: position 799 of record CAZDQA010000044.1, read on the forward strand.
GAATGAGCATAAAAAATATGGCGGTGTAAAGCTTGAGAAAAATCGGTTTGGGAGAAACTAGCTCCAATCGCGAAATAAGATAGCCGCGATAAATAAATTCCTGAAGAGGAGCAGAGACTAAAATATGAATGAGAACCGAAAGGAAGACCGACGGCGTTTTCACTTCTTCAATCAGTAAAGGAATCGTGAACTGGTCATGGAACCACTTGAAAACAACAAAAGTGAGTAACAGAGAAAAAACTGTCGGCGGGAGAATGGTTTTTAAGGAACCACACCAATCATCCGGTTTTAACCCAAGTTGTTTGGCAGTAATTCTTTGGGTATAAATAATTGAACAAACATAAATCAAACTCGCGATTAAAACAGAAAGGCGCAGATGAATCCAGTCGGGTTTAAACCGCAACAAAATTAAGGGAAAAGCAAGCAAATAAAAAGTTTCGATCACAAGAAAAATCCGGCTAGTAAAAACTCGCTTTAACATTAGGGGTGTGATAATAATCATCTAAGGTGCCGATCGGCAAAGTAGATGATGATTTTGGGGAAAAAGATAAGACTAAGGATAAATAAACCGACACTAATAAGGGAGAGGGTGTCGCCGAGGCGGCGGGCGGGGGTGTGGTCGGTAAATTGGGTTTCAACCGTATGGGTGCCGGCGGTCAAATTGTAACCGATTAAACCGGGATATTCTTGGTTGTCATAAATAATGGTTGAAGGCTGGCCGTCAATTATTAATTCCCAACCGGGAAAGTAGGCAGTTTTTTCAAAGACCACGGTGTCTTTATCAACCGTCACTTCGTAAATATGTTTTTGCGTTTTCCAAAGGTTTGACTTGAAGTTGACAGCACCAACTACTTTATCACTGGAGTCAAACAACCGGGAGTTTTTGGCTTCATCAAACCAAATGGGCATGGCTTCCTGGCCAACAGTGCTGGTAAAAGGAAAAAGATAGTAATAATGATCAGGCCAATTAAAACCGCCTTGCGGCTTGGCAATAATTAGGGCGTAAATGACGGCGGAAAGAGATAAAAATAAACCAAGTTTTGGCTTTTGAGAAACCACAAAGGCGGCCAGCCAAACAGACGATAAAGTCAGAAATAATAATAACCGCCAGGGATACTGAATAAAATTAAAAAACGGCAGGAAGCGGTAGATAAAACCGGAAATGGGTAAGGTTAAAAATAAATAAACTAAGAAAATTAAAGCAAAAAATAACCAAATTCGTTTAATTGAAGTTTTCTTTTTTAAGTAAAAAAATGAAGCAATAACCGCCAGCCAATGAAACGGACCCAGCTGAAAAGAAAAGCCGTCGGCGGTGCCGGGAACTGAATAGCCAAATCCCCACTGGGAATAAATTAATTGCCAAAATGAAGGAAAGTGGGCTAAATAGCCGGCAGAGTCAAAGTACTTTAAATAAGTAAACTGTTTTTCTAAGACGACCGGCAGCCAGAAAAACAAGCTTAAACCAAGGCTTAAAATAAACGGGGCAATGGTGATAAACCAAGAGCGGCGATTTAAAAGACTAAAGATAAATAGTATTGGCAAGCCAAAGAGAACGGTAAGATTGTGAGCCAATAAAAATAAAAATAAACTAACGGTAGTCAAAAAAAACAATAACCGGGTTGGTTGTTGGGATAATTTATTTATAAAAAATAAAATTAAAGGAAATAAAGCTAAGGCCAAGGTTTCGCCCGGACTGCCGCGCACCCAGATAATTACTAACGGATAGATGGCGGAAAGAGAAAAAAGAGAGCCGCAAAAAGAGGCCAAAAACTTAAAGTATTGGCGTAAAAATAAGTACCAAAAAAGGCTGCCGAAGATATAGACGGCGCTAATCATTATTTTTAAGCTGGTTTCAAAAGAAAGATTAGCCTTGGAAACAGTTAGGCTTAAAAATTCCGGCAGATAATAGTTAAAGTTAAACACCGGATAGCCAAAGCCATGATTTAGGTTGCGGGCCCAGCGGAAAGGAAAATGGCGGTCGCGTAAAGCCAGGTCTAAATTGGCCAAACGGGCCAGATGATTCTGGCCGTCGTGAGTCGAGGGAAAAGTGGGCAAAAAGAAAAAGCGGAGAAAAATCAGACCAATAATTGTCAGTAAAATCAGGGCCAGGCAATCCTTTTTAAATTTAGCTGGAAGCAGAAGCATAGGTCTTTAAGCTATAGTACCAGAATTTTAAGGATAAGTAACAAAAAACCAAAGCAAAACTGATTGTCCAGAAAATTAAGGCAGGATTTAATAAACCGTAAAGGGCTTTGGCCGGAAAGGTAAAAATCAGGCCAATAGGAATGACAAAGGTTAAAAAAGTCCGGACGCTAGGAGAGTAAATATCAACCGGAACCTGGGCCATGCCGGACAAACTCCGAAAAATCCAAATAGTATGGTCGACTTCAGTGGTAATGACGCCAAGAGCGGCCACAAAAATATGAACAGCGGTTAAAATTATCATCGAGATTAAGCTCAGCAAGCTAAAAACCAAAATATTCTGCCAAGTGACGTGGGGTAATCTCATAACTAATATGACAATGACAATAAATAATTGAGGAAGATCTAAAAAGTCGGTGTGCGAGGTTAAAATCTGAAATAATGGACTAATGGGTTTGACTAATTTAAAATCCAGATCGCCGGAGAGAATGTCGCTTCTAAACCAATAGACCCCGCGGTAAAACAGCTGGCCGGCCAGATCAAACAAGTTATAAATTAAGAAAAAAATTACCAACTGGTCAATATTATAACCGGATACCAATTTAATTTTTTCTTTGATGGCAAATAAAAAACCAAGCATAAAGCCAAAGCGCAAAAGTTTGCCGGAAATAAATAAAATAGACGACAGTTTATCGGCAATGAGAGATTCAAAAGTTAATTCGCTGGTTTTTAACCAATAGATAAGATAACGTTTTAAGTTCATAAGTTCAGCGGCCGTAGGCGCCGTAATTTTTTAAACCCTGACGCCAGACCAGGCGGAAAATTAAGTAAAAAGCGATCAGCCAAAAAGAGGTGATCAGGAAAATATTAATAATTTGCTGGGTGTTGACCCGATTAAGCCAAATTTGAGTGGGGTAAAAAACCAAGTAACTGAAGGGTAAAACTTGAAAAACTTTAACGATGGCGGGCGGAAAAAGATCTAAAGGGATGCTGGCACCGGAAAGAAAATCCAGCAAAGTAATAAATAAAAAGCGCAGGGGCCAGCCATTGTACTCCGGATGCCAAAAGGCAAAAGTGCTGATTAAAAAGCTTAAGAAAAAATAGATTAACGCGGCCAATAAGCTGATCGCTAAAAATAAAAATAAATGTTGAGTAAAAACAATCTGTGGTTTTAAAATTAAATAAAATATAACAATTTCTACACTAAAAAAACTTAAGTTTAAAACTTTGTCCGCCAAGTCCCGCGCCAGCCAATTTTTGAAATAGCCAATTGGTCTGATTAAATAATTACTTAAATCACCAGAGGCAATTTCCGCACAGGTGGTATAACTAACATTGGAAAAAACCAGGTTTCTTAAAAAAGCGGAGACAAAAATATAGGTTAATAACAGCGAGGCGTTGTAGCCGGCGACATTCTGATTGCTCTTAACAATCGCCAACCAAAATAAATAACTGGCTAAAAAACCAATGATTGATCGCACCCGCCACATGACAAAATTTAAGCGGTAAGTTAAAGCATTCTGCCAAGAAAGACGGAAAATTAACCAGTATTTTTTCATTTAGGAAAGGTCACGGCCGGTAAAAACTTCACGGATAATATCTTCGATGGAGCTTTCGGTAATGTTTAAGTCAGCAACATGGAATTTAGTTAATAGTTTGGCGGCCACCTGATTGGCTAACTGACGCTTGACGGAAAAAACTACCCGGGGTAAATGAAAATCTTTAATTTTAGCATCAGGGATAATGTTAAAGTCTTTTTTCTCAACCGGGCCTTCAAAAATAACTTCTAAGGTTTTATGATCGGCGTATTTTTTAATAATTTGGTCCAGACGGCCGTCGAAAAAGATTTGGCCTTTGTCGATAATAATCACTCGGCTACATAACTCTTTGACATCGTCCATGTAGTGAGAAGTAAGAATGATAGTAGCCTTGAATTTTTGATTATAGTCTTTCAAAAAATCGCGGATCTTTTTTTGCATGACCACGTCCAAACCAATGGTTGGTTCATCTAAAAATAAAACTTTGGGAGAATGCAATAGTGAAGCGGCTAGCTCACACTTCATCCGCTGGCCAAGAGAAAGTTTCCGGACTTGAACTTTTAAAAACTTGTTCAGATCAAGCATGTCGACCAACTGCTCCAGAGTGGATTCAAACTGGGGTTTGGGAATTTCGTAAATTTCTTTGTTTAATAGAAACGAGTCCAGGGCGGGCAGGTCCCACCAGAGCTGGTTTTTCTGGCCCATAACCAGGGAAAACTGTTTTTGGAAGGCATTTTTCCGGTCAAAAGGAGTAAAACCCAAAACTTTTACCTCGCCGGCAGTCGGGTATAAAAGGCCGGAAAGAACTTTTAAAGTAGTAGTTTTCCCGGCGCCGTTGGGGCCGATAAAGCCGACCAGCTCGCCTTCGTTGATGGAAAAAGAAATATCGTTAACCGCTTTGACGTCTTCGTATTTACGATTGATTAAAGATTTAACTGAACCTAAAAGCCCGGGCTCTTTTTGATACACCCGGTAGTATTTTTTTAAGTTAGCAACAGAGATTACGGACATGAACTATTTTAACACGAAAACATAATTGTTATAACGATTATAAAAAGCATAAAAATTATATTAGAATAATTAAGATGAGGCGGAAGTGTAGTATTTAAGAGAAAAGCGCCAGAGGCGATGCGATAACCAAAGTAAAAAACCGGCGGCTAAAATACCGTAGAATATTAACCAGGGCGCAACAGTGCTGATTAAACTTTTTGCCGGAATAGTGGCAATAAATGCCAAAGGCATAATGTAGGTTAAAAAGAGGCGGAATTTACCGGTGACGTCAATCGGAATCCGGCACAGCTGATGAAAGGGACGGAATAAATGCTGCATATTGTCGACCCGGCCCCACCAAAAAACCGGCAGCAAGGTGATAAACCACAAAGAGTAAGTAATCACGACTGAAACAAGAATTAAAATTATGAAAGTGAAAATTTGCAACCAGGAAATCGGGAAAAAATAACGACTAACCAGATAAATAATCACACCAATCATCGTGAAATTGGAGAAAATCATGGCAAAAGAAAATTGGCGCAAGGAAACAAAAAATTGGGAAGAAACCGGCTTAGTTAAAACTAAGTCCAGCTGGCCGGTATTAACAATAGTAATAAAGTTGCCAAAATTAATTTCAAAAAAAGAGTCAAAAATCCGGTCAACCAGAAAATAAATCGCGGTTAATAAAAGCATCATTTCCAAAGTCCAACCATTAACTACATTCACCTGCCGGTAAATAAAGAAAAAAGTCACCATGACGACGCCGGCCCAAGCCAAAGAAATAAAATTCTGCAGGATAAAGTGGCTCCTAAATTCCATTTCCCGAATCAGGCAGTTGGTAAAAAAGGCCAGGTAAAGTTTAAAGTAACGTTTCATATTTAACCGCCGTAAGCGCAGTAATTTTTAATACCTTTTTTCAAAACCAGACGATAAAGCGTGTAAAAAAAGATTACCCAACCAAGACTGATTAACAATCCCGTAACTTGTTCGTTAAATGTACTGATCCGATTTAAGATTAAAGATAAAGGGAAATAGATCATGTATTTAAAGGGTAATAGGTTATTAATAGCAATGACGGTTGACGGAAAAAGATCTAAAGGAATCAATTCACCGCTAAAAAAACTGGAAATAATTTCAAAGCTCATAAATAACCAGCCGGATTCGGTGAACCAAATAGCGGTTAAGCCTAAAATCATTTTAATAAAAAAAGTAATTAATAAAGATAAAATTAAACTAAGAATAAACATAACTAAGGTGGCAAAGTTAAAATTTAAAGAAGGCAGACTAAGGGACATCAGTTGCCAGAAAATTAATATCGCCGGAATAAAAAAGAGAACGCGGATCACCCGCCAAGAAAGACCTGCAGCCAGTTTATTAACGGCCAGTTGAATCGGTTTAAGTAAGTAGTTGGAAAAAGCACCGGAGCGAATTTCTTCGGCCAAAATATATTGAGGATGAGTGGTAACTAAACTATTGATTCCGGCAACGCCAAAATAATATAAAGTTATTGAGGTAAGATTGTAACCGGAAATAGATTCTTTTGTCTGAAAAGCGGCCATCCAAAAAATTATCATCACCAAAGCCGGACCAATATCGTTAAATAACCAAATAAGCCCGGTGGCCCGATAAACTAAGGCGTCGGAAAAAGCCATATGAAAATACGCCAAAAATTTCCTCATGA
>CAZDQA010000045.1:0-7126 GCA_964507605.1 uncultured Pseudomonadales bacterium
CGATCCTTAAAGTCCAAAGTTATGAGGCTGTTGATGAAAACTATTACCAGCACTACCCGAAAACCACAACCTGGCATAATGAGGGTACGCCGGTGTGGACGGCCGGAGAAGCGGATCACTACCCGCCAGCGGCTTATGAAGTAATCGGCCCAGCGCAAATAACGGAGTGGCAGAAACAAGATTTAAAGCATGAGTTTAATATTTTCAGTGATGAGACAGTCAGATTTATTGATAACACAATATATTTCCCCGGCTGGCAGGTATTAATCGACAACCAAAAACAAGAAATTCAATTTCAGGATCCAAATTACCGGGGCTTAATTACTTTTTCTATTCCTCCCGGGGATCACAGGGTTGAAGTAATTTTTGGAAGAACCAAGGTCCGCTTGATAGCCGAATTAATCTCCATTGCCAGTCTGGCGGCACTGCTTTTAATCTTTAAACGTCGCGGCAACATCACCGTATAAAACCTGGCTTTTATAATTACTCCACAGCCAGCGGGCGGCATATTTTTCTGCTTTAGAAGCCGAAACGAGTAACATTTTTTTAAAGTTTTTCTGTATGGCTTTTTTCGACTGATCCTGAGCTGACTGCATCTTATTGCCTTTAAGTAGAGCAATGACAACTAAATTTGAGGGGGCAAGAAATAATCCGGCTAATTTATCAGTTAACGGCCGGGTAACTTTTGCCGGTGTAAACCCAAAGATAAATTGTTTGTTATAGCCGATAAAAGCTTTGGCGGCGTCCTTAATCAGTTTTTTGCCTAAATTAATGCCGGCGTCGCAACTGCGGCCATAAATTAACGTTCCCCTGACAGCGCTTTTTTTATTACATTCCAACAATGGTTCTAAATCCTGGCCGGTAATCGTATCGGCATTGCCATGGCCGTTTAAAAACAATATTTTCGGTTTCTTTGTTTTAAGACAACTGTCAAAGTTCTTTTTACTGGCTTTTTTGCCGGGTAGATCATAAAGAGCAAATTTTCTTTCTTTGGCTTCTTTAATCACTAAAGTTGACCAATAATATAAGTAATTAGTGGTTTCGTCGTGGTTAGGCCTCGTAATTAAAAGAGATTTAGGCATTATTATAGAGTGATCCGGAAGCCAAATCCCGGAGAAAACTCAGATCAACCATCATTAATTGTTCTCCGATTTTATCTTCCTGCTCAATGTGCTCAATCAACTCTTGTTTAGCCAAATTTACCCCGCCGATGGAAATATTTAAATCGTCCGGCATTAGCCGCGCTCTGGCTAAAGCAATTTGTTTCAATTGCTGTCTTTGTTGTTCGTTCAAATCGGAAAAATCATTATTAGCCATTAAAGTATTTTTAAATTTGATAAAATTGCCAGAATTTCTTTGCCTTTGGCAGTGTCATTTTCAATTTCCAGATTAGCGGCATTCCAAGTCACCGGTTCATCATCAACGACAGCCACAATTTCATTGCGAGTTCCCAACGGCAAATTGGCATAAATTTTAAGAAAACTGACTCTTTTATCCATATAAAAATTATAGCATGAAATGCTATTTAAGTTTTTAAATAGTGACTAATTCCAGCCCTATTTTCATTTTCCTGATCGCCCTTGAAGTAAATTTCAATAAATTCAATTAATTTCCCTGTTTCCCAATGGTTCATCGTCGTAATTTCTTACCGAGTATTTATCGTCCCTGTAAAAAACGCTTTCATAACTTATTTTTTCTCCGTCCTGATGAATCAGCCAAGGAACATCACCATGAGAATAATCAGTCATTTCTTTAGCACTTTTATCAGAAAGCCTATTTAAAACCTCGTCAATATGGGCTATTTCTTGAGCGGACAACAGCTCTAAATTTGGTTTTCTGATGGGTAAAAATTTCTTTTGGTCGTGGGTGAAATATCGACTGTTAATTTCTTCTATTTCTTTGTCTGCCTTCATCTGCTCAATTACCTTAAGGAGTTCGCAAGGAGTCGGCCCGAAATGGTTTTTTATGTAAGTAGCGCCGATTAACTGTTCTTCGTGCTTTTCGTAATAATCAAAATCAATAAAATAGAGCAGTTTATTAATTACGCTCTGGCCAATGTTAGGTTTGTTGCCGATTTTAGACAAAATGTATAAAAGAACTTCCTTAAATTTTTTTATATTTTTCTGGGGAATACTAATCCTGATTGTTTCTTTTTCCCTTTTTGCCTGACTTTTATTTGCCGCTTCAATTTCAATCCTTACTTTAACCTCTTTTTGGTTTAAAAAATTCTCGAACGAAAGTCCAAAAACCATTGCTAATTTTTTAGCTTCAGAAATGGTTAGTTCGCGATTGCCTTTCTCAATCTGAAAATAAGTCTGCCGGGTAATCCCTAACTCTTTAGCCAAATATTCTTGGGTTAAGCTGCGTTTTAGTCGTAGCTTTTTTATAAACTGAGCAATCATAAACTTAGTTTACAGTATGTAAAATATATTTGTCAATGCCAATGTAAACAATATTTACCTTTTATAGCTAACAGGGCAATTGACGGCTTTGGTGAACCCTGCCTGCCGCGCTTCGGCTTCGGTGCAGAACCACTGGTCACCTTTGTGTAACTGGACATAAACACTATCATAGAAATCACAACCGGGGAAATAATAAGTCATGCCAACAGCGTTTAGACTGACGGCGCTATTTAGTTTAATGTTGCCTTTTATTTGACAATCAGGATGTACATAATTGACCGCTTGCGTGCAAAGTTTACTAAAGACTCCCAGTTTGGCAGAGCGTGCTTTTTGAGTGGCTGCATTTAATCTGGCCGCATCTGCCCCATCCTGGCTATGAACTTCTGCCCACCCTGAAGCCAACATTTGTTCATCCACAGAGCCCGCTCGGTTATAGACCAGAGCCATTTCCCGGGTAGAGTCATGATAAACCACTTTTAGATAAATATCCTGATTAAGAACCAGTTTCTCCAGCTCTTTTTTCGCCTCCTGGCCACCGCAAAGATTTAGTTCCGGCGCGTCAGCATTGGCTAAGCGGATATATTGATCTTCGGCAGTGGCAAATGTGTCGCCGTCAAAAACCTTAACCGCCCGGTAGGCCGGAACATAAAATGGCTGATGGTTTTTATTGAACAACAAACCTAAAAAACCGGCTGAGGTGACGACTACGGCGATACCGGCAGTTTTTAACTGAGAAGAAAGGTTGGAGTTTTTGGCTTTTGCGGCAGGCATAATTTAATTGTAACTCAAGTGGATAAATAAAGTTATGCTAAAATAAATTTATGAAACAAGTCTTAGTCACCGGCAGCAGCGGCTTTATCGGCAGAAAATTAAGCGAAAAATTAAGGCAAAAAAAAATTGAAGTGATTGAATTTTCCCGGAAAATCGGCCTGGATGTGACAAAAAAAGAAAATCTGGCCGCCTTACCAAAAGCAGACACGGTCTTTCATCTGGCGGCAGTGTCCGGCTATAAAGACTGTAGTGAAAATACCAATCTGGCTTATGAAGTGAATGTAAAAGGAACAGTTAATGTTTTAGAATACTGCCGCCGGGTAGGGGCTAAACTGATCTTTCCCAGCACTTATGTTTATGACCAGCCTTATGAAAAAATTAAAACCGAGACTGATCCGGTTAAACCAACCACCCATTATTCGTTTACCAAATGGTTAGGCGAGGAATTATGCTGTTTTTACGCGCGGGCATTTAAGGTGAACAGCTTGATTTTAAGAACCGCTAATGTTTATGGCTTTGGCCAGGAAGACAAGTATTTAGTGCCGAAAATTTTTAACCACATTCTTAATAACCAACCATTGATTTTGACTAAGCCGGAAATTGAGAGAAGTTTTATATATATTGATGATCTGGCGGAAGCATATCTGCGGCTGGCTGAAAGTAAAACCAATCCGGGGGAAATATTTAATGTCGGGCCAAAGAAACCGACCACTTTACAGCAATTAGTAGAGACAATCGGCCAAGTGAGCGGCAAAGCTCCCCGGGTAAGCTATGAAGGCAGAGAGCGTCCTAACGAAGTCAATTTAAACCGGGTGAATATCAGCAAAATGGAAAATATACTGAACTGGCAGCCGGAAATTAGTTTAGAAGCCGGCCTAAAGCGTTATCTTGAAGCCGGCAATCATCAGTAAAATCGTTTCCAGCTGGGGTTTAAGCAAACCAGGCTCGGTTTGATCGGTGCTGAGGCGGTAAATATAGTCACCATGGGCAATGTAAACGCTTAACAGATCGCCGTCCGGGCCCAGGTTGTCAATAAACACGGCCGGGGAATCGGCCATAGTTAATTTGCGGGGCGGATAGCCTTGAACCTGAAGCTTAACTATTTCCGGATAGTTATCCAAGCTTTGATTGCTGCGTTTGTCAGCAGAAACAATAAAGCTGACGTGAGGTTTAGCCAGCGGATCGTCTTTAAGCAAATTAACAAAAACAACCTGGTTAGGAGTATTGGGGTCAATGGCTAATTGAGTCCAGTCATAACGGTATTTAAGCTGATAGCCATAGGTCTGATTAACATATTCCGGCCAGCCAATATATCTGGCTTCAGGAGTGGTCGGGGACGGGCTGGGGGCGGTAATCGGGATAGGCGCCGGTTGTTTAGCACAACCGCTTAAGGAGATTAAGGAAAATATTAAAACAGATGTCCAGAAGAATTTTCGGTAGACGAATTTTTTTATCTTAACCGGAACTAAAAAAGACAAGAGGGGTTTAATCAGCTTCCAGGCTTCGGTTAAAGGATATCCATACTCTGTTAAGGCTAAAAACCGGGCTTTAAGGGCCAGCCACTCCTGTTTTTTTAAGTTTTTAAGGGAGATGGCTTGAGCAGAGTTAACCCGGTATTTTAATAACGGTTCAGCTAAGTTAGCGGTGTGAAAACGGCTAATAACCTTTAAGACAAACTCATAATCCTGAGCAAAGGGGAAGCCGGCATTATACTCCCCGACCTCGGAAATAATTGACCGGTGGAACATCCAGGTAGGATGAATAAAAGGGCAGTATTTGAGAATCAGGGAGCGGAGGTGTTGGTGATCGCTGGGAAAGCATTTAAGGCCGATCTGTTTGCCGGAGTCATCAATTAAATAAGCGGCAGTGCCCAAAAGCATAATCTGCGGGTGAGTATCAAGAAATTGCAGTTGTTTTTGAAAGCGGGCAGGCAAAGCAATGTCGTCAGCATCCATGCGGCTAAGATATTTTGTTTTAACAAACCTTAAAGCTTTGTTTAAAGATTTAGTTAAACCGAGGTGATGGTGATTAATGATTAGCCTGATCCGCTGATCCTGCCTGGCGGCGGCTTGCAAGATTTCTAAGGAATTGTCGGAAGAGGCATCATCGATAATAATAAAAATAAAATCTTTAAAGGTTTGGCTTAGAATGCTGTCCACTGCCGCCAGGACTGTTGACTGCTGATTATATACCGGCATGATCACGGTTAGTTTGGGATTCATCTTAAGTTGATTATACAAAAAGCGCCCTTAAAAAGGGCGCTGATTGATAAATTCGTTTTTATTATTTAAACAAGCCGCTGAACCACTGGCCAAGCCTCTGCCAGAAGGTTAAAGGCTTGGGAGTTTCCACCGGAGCTGGCTGGCCTGCCGGAGGAAGTTGACCTGGCTTAGGAGAAACTATGACTCTTGGACTGGCTTGAGGAGCAGTAGTCTTCGGGGTCACCGTAGTCTTTGGGGTTACTGTAGTTTGAGGAGTAACTGTAGTCGCTACTATGCCGCCGCCTATTCCACCCGGGGCCACAGCTGACCATTCCTGGGACCAGGGGCCGGGCATACAGCCATTAGCGCCGCGGACGGCAAAATAATACTTGGTCCCCGGAGTCAGGTAACGGACGGTAAAACTGTTGATATCGCCAACATTATCAAGACCGTAAATATAGTTACCGGACTGAAGGCCGTAAGCAACGGCGTATTTATCAACGTTTTCCTTTAATTTCAACCAGTTAAGAACTACTTCGCCTTTAGCGGTAGTTTTGGGCAGAAGCGGATGATTGGGCTGGTAGAAAACCACTTTTAAAGGAGCGGTATTTTCACAACCAGTTTTATGGAACTGGCCGGAAGTATCATAACCAAAAAGGAGCTTGCTATTTTTAGGGACCAAACCGATAAGTGCGACGACTAAAACTATTAAAAAACCTTTTATAAAAGATTTAGGCATGGCCATAGAATTCCTTTTTGCTTATTTATAGACTATATCATCATAGTAAGTTATAATTCTGCTTGTCAAGAGGCAATTTTTTATGAGAACAAAAGGCAAAAAATTAATCGTCATGGTCCCCTGTTTTAATGAGGAAAAGACCTTAGCGGCGGTTATTAAGTCTATCCCTAAAAAAATCCCAGGAATAGCTAAGATTGAAACCTTGGTGGTTGATGACGGCTCCACTGACAACACTTACCAAGTGGCTAAAAGCTTAAAAGTCAACCATGTTATCAGGCATTTTAATAACAAAGGTTTGGCCAAAGCTTTTGAAACCGGGTTGGAACTAGCTTTAGCTAAAGGCGCGGATATTATCGTGAACACCGACGGCGATAACCAGTATCCGCAAAAGGATATTCCTAAGCTGATCCGGCCGATTTTACAAAACAAGGCGAAGATGGTCATTGCTGATCGGCAAACCGATAAAATCGAGTATTTTTCCCTGGCAAAGAAGCTGTTCCAAAAACTAGGCAGCTGGGTGGTCCGCCAGGCTTCCGGAGTTAAAGTTCCGGATGCGGTCAGCGGCTTTAGAGCATTTTCCAAAGAGGCAGCCCAACAATTAAATATTACAACTGAGTTTTCCTATGTGATTGAAACGATTATCCAGGCAGGCAAGAAAAAGATCCCGATCACTTCTGTAGCAATTAAAGTCAATCCAAAAACCAGAGAGTCCAGACTCTATAACGGCATGTGGAGCCACATTAAAAACTCCGGCGCCACCATTGTCCGGGTTTTTGCCATGTACGAGCCATTAAAAACTTTTTCCTACATCAGCGGCGTGGTGTTTTTAGCCGGAATTGCCCTGGGGGCCAGATATTTATACTTTAATCTTATTGGCAAACCAGGCAATCATCTGCAATCGCTTTTATTGGCAGCAATATTGTTGATTGTTGGCTTTCAGATATTTCTAATCGGCTTGGTAGCTGATTTGATTGCCGGCAACCGCAAACCAACCCCCAAACACACCCAACACA
>CAZDQA010000046.1:0-7108 GCA_964507605.1 uncultured Pseudomonadales bacterium
CCAATGACTTTATTAACTAATTTGGGAGTGACTAGTTGCCCGCCATTAGCAATTGCCGAAACCGCCTGCAACAACTGCATGCCGGTGACGACAAAACCCTGGCCAAAACTGGCAGTAGCCAGATCAACATAAGTCCAATCCTTGTCTGGTTTGACCTCAGGTACGCTTTCATCCTGAAGATCAATCCCGGTCATTTCGGTAAAACCAAAGCGGTGAAAATAATCTAAAAACTTATCTAAGCCTAATTTTTGGCCAATAAAAACCATACCGACGTTGTCGGAATTAACCAAGATATCCGTGACCGTGGAGTTAGGCCGATACTGATTGTCCCAAGTACTAATCAGATATTTATCGATTTTGACCGGACCGTCACAAATATCACAAATTGTTTCCGGCTTAATCGCTTTTTCTTCCAAGGCCGCGGCCATGACAAAAATTTTGAAAACCGAACCGGGTTCAAAAGCATCGGCAATCACTGGGTTAAGATACAGTTGAGGGTCATAACGGGTGAACTCACCCGGATCATAGCCGGGGCGGGAGGCCATGGCTAAAACCGCTCCGGAATAGGGATCCATAACGGTGATTGAACCGGCTTTTGCCCCGTATTTCTCCAAGGCGGCGGCCAGTTTTTTTTCCACTAAAAACTGCAGGCTTTTGTTAAGATTAAGCTGAAGCTGCCGGCCGTCTTTTTGGTCCTGTTTTTGAAATTGACCGGATAAAATCGGCTGATTGAAAGCATCTTTTTCCTGTTTAATAATCCCCGGCTTGCCGGCCAATTCAGATTGATAATACCCCTCCAGTCCGTAAAGCCCAATATCTTTACCCTGCTCAGAGGAGCCGACAAAACCAAGCAGATGGGCAGACATGGAGGCTTCGGGATAAAGCCGGACCTGTTCTTCTTCAAAAAAAAGGTTGGCAACATTCAGGCTTTCCAACTGCCAACGTTCAGGCTGGGTTAATTTCCGGGCAAGGGGAATCCACACCAAGCGTTGATCATTAAACCTGGTTTCCAAAATCCCTTGGGCTTCTTTAATTAACTGGTCTTTTTCTTGAGCGTTGAGTTGGGCCGAAGGCGTGGCAGAAACAGTCAGGTGATTAAAGATAATGGGGGCTAACTTGGCGGCTAAGTCAGTGGGCAAAGGTTGGTCTTGACGGGCCAAATAACTAAAATAGGCTGGTTGGTTAGCTACCAGAGCACTATTGTCGGCGGTTAAAATCTCCCCTCTTTTGGCCGGGAGTTCGATGGTGGTCTGCTGTTGCGTCTGGGCTAAAACTGCCAATTTATCGCCGGCTAAAATCTGCCAATAAAATAAACGGGCAATTAAGATAATGCCGATAAAGCCGAAAAAAATTGTAATTAAATTTAACCGCCAATTGGAGTTCATGGCAGCTTTTGGGCCACGGTGGTAGAAGGATTAAGATATTTAATGGTTGGCTTATCGGTAAAACCCTGGCTTAAGGCCTGCCGGCTAAGTTCGTTTAAACCGCCGGTTCTGGTGACCAATTGACTTTTAAGTTGTAAGTTTTGCTGTTTGGTAAAATCAGTTTCCTGTTTAATCGCTTCGAGGTTTTGGCCCAGAGTGGCAGTCTGATTAGTAGCAATAATTTTCACTAAAGATAAGGCAATGACTAAGGCAACCGAGGTTGCCAAACAGAGCCGGCATTTGCGGCTGATTGTCTGATGGTATTGTTTAATTTGATGTTTGGTCATATTTTTTGGGCTACTCTTAATTTGGCGCTTCTTGACCGGGGATTGGTCTTAACCTCTTCTTCAGCGGCGATAACCGGTTTAGCGGTTAAAATAGCCAGATTAGGGTTATTTTTAAAATAAAGCTTGACAATTCTGTCTTCCAAAGAATGGAAGCTAATTACTGCCAGGCGGCCGCCTGGTTTTAATAAAGCTACTGCCTGAGGCAGAACGGCCTTTAAGTTGTTAAGTTCATCGTTAACGGCAATTCTTAAGGCTTGAAAAACCTTAGTGGCCGGATGGGTTTTCCCTCTGAACTTAACTGCTTTCATGACTATTTCGGCTAATTGTTTAGTAGTAGTAATCGGTTTTTCTAAACGGGTGCGAACAATAAGGTCAGCAATTGATAAAGAATGCTGTTCTTCACCCAGTTTGTGAAAAAGTTCATAAAGTTCTCCTTTATTGAGACCGTTGATTAAATCAGCGGCAGTAACTTGGTAATCAGGACTGGCCCGCATGTCTAAGGGGGCATCAAGATTAAAGGAAAAGCCCCGGTCAGGATCAGCCAGCTGTTCACTGGATAAGCCCAGATCAAGTAAAATCCCGGCAACAGCGGTTAAGCCAAATTCCTGGGAGACTGCGGCCAACTGGCTAAAGTTAGCCAGCTTGGCTTTAAAAAAAGCGTTTGGGCAGGCCTTGAAGAGACGCTCTTTTGATCGCTTAATAGCTAACGGGTCAATATCCAGGCCGTAAACAAGGCCGCCGCGCCTGATGATCTCTAAAGCATGGCCGGCACTGCCCAGAGTACAGTCCAGATAAATCTCCCCGGCTTTAACCTGTAAAAATTTAAGAGTAGATTGTAAAAGAACGGGTTTATGCAGACAATTTTTCCCCTAATTGACTGATATTGGCTTTTAGAAATTTTTGGTACTCCCGCCACTTAATCTCGGCCCATAGCTCAATCCGGTTACCTACGCCCACAAAAACGACATCTGTAACAATCGTCGCATAGTCACGTAACGCTCTGGGTATTAAAAACCGGCCCAATTTATCCAGATCAATTTCAAACGCTCCGCCCAGTAAAAATCGGTCGGTCGCCCGGGCCGGACCCAAAGTCAAACCGCGGTTAGTCACCTGGCCAACCACCGCCTGCCAATCTTTTAGAGCCACAATCATCAATGAATTTTCATATCCGGCAGTCACGATTGCCTTAATACCTAACAGGCGCTTAAACTTGGTCGGCAGGGCCGCTCTTCCCTTGGGATCAACTTTGGTTTGGTATTGACCAATAAACATATATTTACCACTTTCTTCCACTTTGATCTATTTTTATCCATTTTCACGGGCATGTCAACCCCAACTTTTCACGAAGAAGAAATAAAAGGAAACAACTTAGTTTTGCTTGAATTCAGCGATTACTTTTTTAACCTGGTCTATTTGTGTTGGCGTACCGATCGCGATCCTGACAAATGACTGGTCGAGGCCGATATTGCTGTGCCCATTCCCCTGACTGACAATAATTTCCTGCTTTTTGAGAAAGGCAACAAAATTACTGGCTTCAGCCTCTGACTGAAACTTAATTAATTGAGCATTAATTAATGAAGGAATGATTTGATAACCGAACTTAACTAAAAAATTGTGAAAATCAGTTCCGGTGTTGATAATTTCTTCTCTTATCTTTTGAAAATAATCTTCATGATCTAAAGCAGTTATGGCCGCTCCAATTGACAGATAAGAAATATTGCACCATTGGGAAAATTGGGTAAATTTTTTGATAATTTCCTGATTGGCAGTGGCAATAAATCCAACTCGATTACCCGCCATACCATAACTTTTGGAAAAGCTTCTAATGACTGCCAAGTTAGGATAATTATCGATTTCGTCAATAATAGATAAGTCGGCAAAATCACCATAAGCCTCATCGATAACCACCAGAGCTTTAGGGTTATTCTTAATTAATTTTTTGACTGTATCTTTAGTGGTATATCCTGCCGGATTGTTGGGGTTAGCTAAATAAATTAGTGTGGCCGTCTTAATTTCCTCACCGGAGATTTTATATTCCAAGTTCTTATCAATTGAGTAAATCCGATTAAGTTTGTTGCCAAAGACCTCGACATCTTGATACACAATATAAGTGGGGGTGAAAATATAGGAGTTTTGGCCAAAAATTTTGGCAAATAATTGAATGGCTTCGTCGGCGCCGGCGGTTAAGAAAATTTTTCCTTTGGGAAGATTGAATTTTAGAGCAATCTTTTCAATCAACTCTGACGGCTGTGGGTGGTAAGTGTTGGCATTGGCACAAAAAGACTTAATCCCTTGATAAATAAAATCAGGGAGTGGTTTTTGTATTGTTGTGTATTGAAGATTGATCACTTTACTACTACGAAAGTGCCCAGAGAGGTCACCGGGGCGGAAATTTTTGTGCCACTGACGGTGGCTTTAAGTTCGGTATAGGCCTGACCGTTCCAAAATAACAGCTTGGTGCCGGTTAAGTCGTCTTTACTCTGGATAGAAATAGTAGCATTTTTTAAGCCCGGGCTGGCAGCGCCAACAAAACTGTACGGGCCGGCAACGACTTCGCCTTCAACTGCTTCTGGCAAACCCATGGTGCCGCTGATAATTAAATAAGTTCCGTTCGGTAGACCGGTTCTGCCCACGTCCAAAGTGGCTTTGGCATCTTTGCTGGTAAAAACACCTTCACGGTCAAACATCTGCTGGAGATTAAAATCGGTTTTTAAGACATAAGGCTGATCGCCGCCTTCAAAACGCAGGGTCAGACTGCCGCCGGAAACCCCTTCATCATAGCGGCAAACACTCTTAGAGCAGGTCCCAAACAGGCCTTTTTTGACTGCCGGCAAGGTTTCTTTACTTAAGTCAATCGTGCCAAAAAAGCCGCTGATAATATCTTTGGTGTTATATTCAACCTCATACTCGATTTTGTTAGCGTTAGTTACCTTGTCAACCGTAATGGTCATTTCTTTACCGTCGCTACGAGGGGACAAAACTACAAACGGCCGGTCTTTGACAGCCAATTGATTAATCTGCTCGACTTTTCTGGCCGGTGTTTCTGTTACCGGAGCAGTTTTTTTAGCACAACCGGTTAAAACAAGACTAAAGAGTAAAACAAATATTATTTTTTCATAATTTGTCTTTAAAATATTTAACTAATTGATTAATTGGTAAGCGAAGTTGTTTCATTGAGTCCCGGTCCCGGACAGTCACGGTTTTATCTTTCAAGCTGTCAAAGTCAACAGTAACACACCAGGGAGTGCCGGCTTCGTCCTGGCGGCGGTAGCGTTTACCGATATTACCGTTGTCATCCCAAGCCGTGGCATATTTTTTCGATAAATTCTCAAAAATACTGCGGGCCAATTTAATTAACTCCGGCTTATTGGCCAAGAGCGGAAAGACGGCAACTTTGAAGGGCGCCAGTTTAGGAGCTAGTTTCAGAACCACTCTGTCTTTCTCTTCACAATAAGCATCTATTAATAAAACTAATAAAGACCGGGAAAGTCCAAAGGTCGGCTCGATCACATGAGGAATAAATTTTTCGTGCGTATCCGGGTCGGTATAGCGCAAATCAACACCGGACTTCTCCATATGGTTTTTCAGATCAAAGTCAGTCCGGTAGGCACAGCCAAACCACTCTTTAAAGCCAAAAGGAAACTCATACTCCAAGTCCTCGGTCCGTTTGGAATAATGGGATAGTTCTTCTTTGCTGTGGCTGCGCCAGCGCAGCTTTTTCTTATCAACACCCAATAATTTAACAAATGCTTCCATTTCTTTTTTCCAATAATCAAACCACTTTTCCCAGTCAGTTTCTTTGACATACCACTCAAACTCGGCCAGATCAAACTCTAAAGTACGAAACACCTGCTGGCCCTGGGTGATTTCATTGCGGAAGCATTTGCCGGACTGGGCCAGGCCAAAAGGCAGCCGGGGCGCAATAGTATCTAAAACCTGTTTAAAATCAACAAACATACCCTGGGCAGTTTCACCGCGAAGATAGACTTGCGATTGATTTTCCGCCACTATCCCCACCTTGGTCTCAAACAGCAAATTAAATTTTTTCGGTTCGGTCCAACTACATTGGCCGCAGTGAGGACATTTATTGCCAGTTAGTTGGTCGACGCGCGAACGCTGATGACAGCTTTTACACTCTTTAACCATATCAGTGAAACTGGTGACGTGACCGGAAGCTTCCCAAACCTTGGGGTTCATGAGGACCGACGTTTCTAATCCGTAAATATTTTCCCGCCTGGTGACGAAAAACTCCCACCATAAATTTCTTAAGTTTCTTAACAGCTCTACTCCTAAGGGTCCATAGTCGTAAGTGTTGGCCAGTCCGCCATAGATTTCACTGCCAGGAAAAACAAACCCCCGGCGTTTGGCCAGAGCGGTGACTTGTTTAAACAAATCCATATCTACCGGATACACTTTGTTTCAGATCTTCAAATTCACGCCTCGTCGGCGTCGTCATTGCTAAATTAGCAACCGATTGACGCAGGTTTCTTTCCATTTTATTCATTCTGATAACCAGTTTCCGTTCTAATCTATGTTCAGATTTTCCTAATTCATTTTTCAAGTCTGTCTTGGTGGCAAAGTTTTTCAAGTCTGTCTTGGTGGTCAGATCCCGTTTATCAATTTCCTCATTGACAATCTGCCGGACGTCATCCTTAGTAGCTACTCCAACGGTTTTTAAAGTCTGGATTAAATCTGTTTTAGTCAGAGGTTTATTTTTTAGCATAAATCCATGTTAGCAAATCACAAATGTAAAGTCTATCAAAGCAATATATCCGTTAACCTACAAGGACGGACCTTGTAGGTTCAAAAGCGCTGCTGACTGCCCGGCCTAAGCCGCTGGAGGCTCCAGTAACCAGGGCTACCTTTTCCATAAACCAATTCCCAGCATAATCAACAGGCTAAAGACCACCAGCCAGGCGGCGGTGGAGAGGACGAGTTTTAAAGGTTGGTCAAACTTTTTGGTTTTAAGATACAGCTTTACCGGGTAGCCGAAAACGATCAGGCCGCAGGTTAAGGCGGAAGTGCATAAAATAATCAGCATTAGAAATGGGCCTAGGAAATTGGGCACGCGGCCGAACCACTGCTCCCCGCGCCAAAAGATTAAACTGATTAAACTGCAGTAAGCGATCAAACCTAAAGCCTGCAAAAAAGCAATCATAATTAATTATACTACCTTATCTTCTTCGAATTTATCGGTTTTTCGGTGATAGAGGAAATGTGGGATTCAAGGGAGGCACGAGAGAGAGATAGGGGTAAACCAAAGCCCAGATATTCCAGTAAAGATTTTTCAAAGTTAAAGATTAAGTTAGCTGGGGCGGCGGGAGAATTTAATAAAAATAGGTTATTTAATAATAACTGATAAACATCACTGTGTTCCTGATTTTCAGCAGTCAGGTC
>CAZDQA010000047.1:0-7089 GCA_964507605.1 uncultured Pseudomonadales bacterium
CTGCCGCCGATAAAGATGGTTAATTTGTTGAGATCAAGATGCAGTTGGCGCCGGATCCTTGGTGCAGAAAGCTGAAGCTGGTAGACTTCCTGCCTTAAAGGCAGGCCGGTGACTTTGACTTTTTTAGGACTAATGCCCCGATTAATGAAAACAGAGCGGGCATAAGAATCGTGAACCAGATAAAGGTCGGCTTGTTTGCAAGAGGTCCAACCATGATGAATGGAAAAAGGGTCAGCCAAAATAATGACATGGGGGATGCGTTTATTTAAGATTTTTAAGGTAATGTTAACTTCTTCAGTAGAAAAAGAATTAGTGGCAATAATAAGGTCGGGTTTAAAGTTGACAATGACTTGGGAAAGCTTGGGAAAGATTAAAGGAGTGATCAACTGATGAACTAATTTGGCAGACGATTCATTATCCAAGGCCTGATAGTTTTTAGTGTAAAATTTGGCAAAGTAGTTGCCAATAATCCGTTGAATGAGAGAGCCGATTACTGAAGTATTGTTGAAAATTTTAATCTGGTGGTGAGGGGCGTGAGCTGCGATAATCTGTTGAACGGCCTGCGAGATCGAAAAATGGCCGCCGCCAACCTGAGAAATTAAGATTAAAACTTTTTTATGATTTGCTTTCATAGAGCGATTATAATAAATTATAGACAGGTTTAATTAATTAAAGGGGAGGAAAAAATATGAAAAACAAAAAAGTCTTAATCGGGGTGATCGTGGTTTTATTGCTGGCCGCCGGGATAGGGTTAATTAAAAACAGCAAGAAACCAGAAGAGAAGATAATCCCGGAGATAACTTTAGAGTCAACTAAGATGATGACGAGCGAGGCTGATTTGGTGGCGCCGATGACTGAGGCGGAAAAACAAGCGATTGAAAAAACTTTTGCGCAGGAAGGAGCGGAAATGACGATGTTAAAAGACGTGAGCGGCGGGCAGGCGGTGGGGACCGGCTGGAGACATTTCGACGGGACTAATTTTGTGCTGAAAGTCGAAGTGAGCAATTTAGCGGCAGAGGAAAAAGGCTTTTATTATGAAGGTTGGCTGGTGAGCGATAAAGGTTTTTTCACTATCGGAAGAATGGGCGTGGCGGAGAGACAAGGCAAGCTTTATTATCAAACTAAGGAAGATAAAAGCGAGTTTAGGGGAGTGGTGGTGACTTTAGAGCCGGAGGACGGCAACGCGGCCCCGGATAAACATATTGTTGAGGGCAGTTTTTAATGCTTAAAAACATTGCCTTTTTCGGCTCGTCAGAGTTAAAGCCGGAAAGCAAATATTATCAACAGGCTTTCGCAATTGCCCAGGCTTTAGCGAAGCAGGGTTATACGGTGGTGAACGGCGGCGGGCCGGGAATTATGAATGCGGCGACCCAGGGAGCAATATCCGTCGGCGGAGAAACATTGACGATCACTTTTAATCCTCAGGACGCGCCGGGATTTGAAGGCCGGTACTTGGCCAATAAAGCGGACAAGGAAATTAAAACCAATAACTACACGGAAAGAATGTTTAAATTATTGGAGCATGCCGACTGTTTTATTATTTTTAAAGGCGGTACGGGTACGATGTCTGAATTCAGTACTGCTTGGGTATTGGCCAAACTTTATTATCCCCAGCATAAGCCGTTTATTTTGTACGGTAGATTTTGGCGGAAAATAATCAGGGTATTGAAAGAGGAAATGCTGATTCCGGCTAAGGCGATGAAAGTATTTAAGTTTGCCGAGACAGAAGGGGAGGTTTTAGAAGCACTGAAAAACTTATGAAAGTTTATCTTGGCGCTGACCATGGGGGATTTAAATTAAAAGAAACGGTGAAGCAGTGGCTGAATCAGCAGAAAATTGAGTGTGAAGATTTAGGGAATACGATTTATGATCCTGTGGATGATTTTGTGGACTTTGGAGTGAAGGTGGCAGAAAGGGTCCAAAAAGGATCGGGGAAAGGGATTTTGTTTTGCCGGGCCGGAGGGATGGCCTTGGTGGCTAATAAATTTAAAGGCGTGGAGGCGGTGGAGGTGTGGAATTTAGAAACAGCCAGGCATGCCAAAGAACACCGGGATGCCAATGTGTTGGGAATTCCGGCTGACTATGTTGATGAAAAGCTGGTTTGCGCTATGATTAAATTATGGTTAGAAGCTAAAGTAAGACCGGAGGAAAAATATCAAAGAAGAATTGATAAAATAAAACAAATTGAAGAAAGGAATTTTGTATGATGAAAGTGGCGATTAATGGTTTTGGTAGAATCGGCAGATTGGCTTTAAGAGTGGCGTTAACGAAGCATAAAAAGACGATGAAGGTGGCGGCGATTAATACTTCAGGTAACATGGAGGCGGCAGGCTGGGCCCATTTGTTTGAGTATGATTCTACTTATGGTCAATACCGGGGCAAGGTGGCGGTTAAAGGCAATAATATAATAGTTGACGGAATCAGCATTCCGGTGTTGGCAGAGTTGGAGCCGAAAAAACTGCCCTGGAAAAAATTAGGAGTGGATTTGGTTTTAGAGTGTACGGGCAGGTTTAGAAAAGTGGAAGAGGCGGATGATCATTTGGAAGCCGGGGCGAAAAAAGTGTTGCTTTCCGCGCCGCCGAAAGGGGGAGAAGCAGGAATATATATCATGGGAGTGAATGCAAAAAATTTGAAAGATGATAAGGTGTTTTCTAATGCTTCGTGTACGACTAATTGCGTGGCGCCGGTCGCCAAAGTGATGGTGCAGGAGTTTGGGGTGGTGAAAGCGGGAATGAGCACCATTCATGCTTATACTTCGGACCAGCGTCTTCTGGACAACTCCCATAAAGATTTAAGGCGGGCCCGGTCGGCGGCAGTCAATATTATTCCGACTTCCACCGGGGCGGCGGACGCGGTGGGAGCAGTGCTGCCGGAGTTGAGCGGAATTTTTGACGGGATAGCCATCAGAGTGCCGGTGGCAACCGGTTCTTTAACTGACTTTACTTTTTTAGTGAAGAAAAAAACGACAGCGGCAATGGTGAATCAGGCCTTGATTAAAGCTTCTAAGACTTATTTGAAGGGTATTTTAGGAGTGACGGATAAGCCGGTAGTTTCCAGCGATGTGATCGGCTGTGAGTATTCGTCTTTGGTAGATTTAGAGATGACCCGGGTGATTGACGGCGATTTAGTGAAGATATTGTCATGGTATGACAATGAGTGGGGCTATGTGATTAGGATGATGGAGTTAGCTCTTCTATGCCGATAATTACCCCGACTATTTTTGTGAGCAGTTTAACGGCATTGCAGGAGAGGTTGGAACTGTATGAAGAAATGGTAGCCAGAGTGCAGTTGGATGTGGCAGATGAAGGGTTTACATCCAAACCAACCCTGGACGTGGAAAAGATATTAGAAGTGGCGACTATCTTGGAAAGAGACGTGCATTTGATGACAGTTGAGCCGGCTGATTGGCTGGAAATTTGCAAGATAGAAGGGGTAAAAACAGCCATTGGCCAAATTGAAAATATGAGCAGCCAAAAAGAGTTTGTGGAAGAAGCGAAAGAGTTAAATTTAAGGGCGGGTTTAGGAGTGGACTGGGAAACAGATTTAAAAGATTTAGATTGGCCGGCGGCCCAAGAAGCAGATTTAATTTTAATCATGGCGGTGAGGGCGGGTAAAGAGGGCCAGAAATTTAACCAAGAAAGCTTGGGCCGGATCCGGGAGTTAAGAAAAAGAGGTTTTAGCAAAGAGATTTGCGTGGACGGAGGAGTGAATGAGCAAACGATTGGGAAGTGCGTTAAGGCCGGGGCTGATGTGCTGGCTGTGGGCAGTTGTTTGTGGCAGGCGGAAGATATCGAGGCAGAGTGGAAGCGATTGAATCAGCTAGCGGAAAGAGCCAGTAGCAGTTAGAATAAAATATATGAAGTTTGATGTGGTGACATTTGGCAGCAGTTTTGTGGATGTGTATTTATCGTCCAAAGATTTTAAAGTAAAAGATAATTTATTATGTCAAAGTTATGGCAGTAAGATTGCTGTTGATAAATTAGTGATTACTACCGGCGGGGGAGCAAGCAATGTTGCGGTGGGCCTGGAAAGACTGGGCTTACAGACAGGGTGTGTGACTTGCGTGGGCAAAGACCACTGGGGATTATTTATAAGACAGGAATTAAGAAAAGAAGGAGTCAGCCCGCTGTATATTCAACAGGTTGATGAGCCAACCAGCTACTCAACAATTTTAGTCAGCGCGGACGGAGGCCGGTCGGCCTTAGTTTACCGCGGGGCGAGCAGTAAGCTGTCGTGGCATAAAGTGGAGTGGGAGAAGTTAGAGCCGGACTGGTTTTATGTCTCCAGCCTAGGCGGAGATTTGAATTTATTAACCAAAATTATCAGGACCGCGCAGCTAAAAAAGATTAAAGTGGCTTTAAATCCCGGTTCCGGAGAGATTAAAGTGCCGGAAAAATTAAAGGCGTTTTTGCCTTATGTGGAAGTGCTGATTGTTAACCGTCAGGAAGCGGCCAAGCTAACCCAGCATGAGTTTAAAAACAAAGAAGAGATTTTGACTGATTTGAGAAAGCTGGGAGTAAGAATAGTCGTGATGACTGAGGGGAGAAAGGGGGCGACTTTACTTGAAGGCAGAAAAGCGATTAGCCTGCCGGCAGTGCCAGTGGAGACAGTGGAGGAAACCGGCGCCGGCGACGGGTTTGGCTGCGGTTTGGTGGCCGGGCTGGTTAAGTTTACCAGTTTGGAAAAAGCCTTAAAGCTGGGGTTGGCTAACGGAGCGTCAGTGGTAGAACACTTTGGGCCAAAAGCGGGCTTGTTGTTTGAACCGGAAGTGGCCGGTTGGCTGGAAAAGTTATGATGAATCAAGAAGACGGTCAGGATTTAAGAGAGAGAGATTTTGAATCAGGGCAAGTGCGAAAGCGGAGACCGAGAAAGACAATCGGGGAGGAAGGGAGCCGGAAGCAGACACTGATTGGGTTGATGGCGACGATTGTTTTGGGTTTAATGTTTTATTTGCCGCCGCTGATTAAACAGTGGTGGCAGGGGCGGAAAGGGAATGAGGTGATCAGAATTGAGCGGTCCAGGGAGATTAAACAGGATATTTCAGAGTTGGTGGGGTTTAAGGTGGAGATTAAACAAAAGACTGACGCGGAAACAGTGATTGCCAAAATGTTGGAAGGAAAATCTGGGCAGTATGGAATTTATGTAATTGATTTAAACAGCAATAAACAGATTGGTATTAATGAAAACCTAAAATTTACAGCGGCTTCGGTAGGGAAACTGCCAGTATTGATTGCTTATTACCAGGCAGTGGATAAAGGCAAGATCGATCCGGAAACGGTGTATGTTTTGGAAGAAAAAGACAGGTGGGTGTACGGCACCGGCAGTATGCAAAACAGTCCGGCCGGGGCCAAGTTTAGTTATCAGGAAGTGGCTGATTTAACCGCTAATCAGAGTGATAATATGGGAGCACAACTGCTGCAAAAGTGGTTAAAAACAACGATGCCGGAGGAGATGACGCTGGAGGAAGCAGGGAAGTTGTGGGTGGATTTATACCGGAATAAACTAGTCAGCAATAGCAGTAAAGAGAAATTATTTAACAGCTTAACTGATACGGTCAACGAGGACAGGATTCCAGCCGGGGTGCCGGAAGGGGTGAAAGTGATTCATAAATTCGGCAGTGAGGCCGGGGTGGTGAATGACTGCGGGATTGTGGAGGCGAAAAATCCTTATGTGATTTGTGTGCTGTCAACTGAAGTTAATGACGGCGAGGCGCAGGAAATATTGCCGCAAATTTCCCGGGTAGTCTGGGAGTGGCTCGGGAAGTAATTGTGTACAAAGATTAATACTTGACAAAATGTACACAAATGGTATATTGAGCACATGTTAGACGATAATATTTATTCTATAAGAGAAACGCGGGAGCAGTTATCCCGTTTAGTGGAGCTGGCTTATTTGACCGGCGGGCGGTTTTTGGTAACCAAGTTCGGTAAACCCAGAGCGGCGCTGGTGCCGGTGCCCAAAGATTTGTTAACCAAGAAAAGATCAATTGCCGATTATGCGGGATTTATGGGTTCAAAAGGCGAGTCGGGAATTGAGCTGGAGAATAGATTGAGAAGAAATAAAAAAGAACGGGATTATGTCAAAAAACTTATTAGTTGACACTAATATTCTGATTGATTTTTCCAAGGGCCGCAGTCGGTTATTGGGAGAATATTTGGCGGCCAAAGAATGGCAGTTAGCAGTTAATCCGGTAATTGTGGCAGAATTTGTTAATGATCAATGGCTGATTAATCAGGAAAGAAAAAGAAAAGCAGAAGAATTTATTGATTTATTTACCCACGTAGATTTAACTAAGAAAATCGGCTTTAAAACCGGCGAGTTGATTCGTACCGGACAGGCGGATTATTTGGGCGATGCCTTAATTGCCGCCTCGTGTTTAGTAGGGAAAATACCGCTTTTAACCAGAAATCAAAAACATTTTAAAAAAGTTAAGGGTTTAAAGTTGTTGCCCCGGTGAGGATTTTATCGCGCTCTTCCTGTTCCTTTTTGGCCTTTTCTTCCAGTATGGTTTTGATTTGTTCTGACGAGCAGTGTTGTTTGGGTTCAGTGCCGGAGACAAAATACTCGGTTTTGGCAGGGCAGCCGTCACAAGCAAGCTGGCCGGTAAGGGTGCAGACATTGACTTTAACAATGTTGCCGGGCGGAGTGAAGGTTTGACCTGGCTGGTCTTGCAACAGCAAAGTCATGATTTTATTCCAGATCGGCGAGGCGCCGGTAATGCCGGAAGCAACTTGGGACATGGGGGTGTTGTCATTATTGCCGACCCAGACGGCGGTTAGGAAGTTGGGAGTAAAACCGAGCGTCCAATTATCCCGCTTATCATTGGTGGTGCCGGTTTTAACAGCCACTTGGTGATTAGGAATGTTTAAGTAAGAACGGGAGCCAAAAGCAGGAATGCGGGCAATGGGGTCGCTGAGAATGTCGGTGAGGATAAAGGCCGTACTGGGCCGGATAACGGTTTCCGGATTGGAGTTGGCTTTGAACAAAACTTTATTTTGAGCATCAGTGACTTTAAGAATTGGTTGGAGAGTAACTTTATTGCCCTGGTTGGCTAAAACGCCGAACATAACCGCCATGTCAGTCATGGTA
>CAZDQA010000048.1:0-4944 GCA_964507605.1 uncultured Pseudomonadales bacterium
CCTTGCGGCCGTACTCCCCAGGCGGTTCACTTAACGCGTTAGCTTACGCCACTTTGATAAATCAAAGCAGCTAGTGAACATCGTTTACGGCTTGGACTACAGGGGTCTCTAATCCCTTTTGCTCCCCAAGCTTTCGTTCATCAGCGTCAGTAGATTTCTAAAGGCCTGCCTTCGCCCTTGGTGTTCTTCTCGATATCAACGGATTTCACCCCTACACCGAGAATTCCAGCCTTCCCGAAATCACTCTAGCCTTGCAGTATGACTGGCAGTTCTCTAGTTGAGCTAGAGGCTTTCACCAATCACTTACAAAACCGCCTACGATACTCTTTACGCCCAATAAATCCGGATAACGCTTGCACCCTACGTATCACCGAGGCTTCTGGCACGTAGTTAGCAGGTGCTTTCTAGAGAGGTACCATCATTATTTTCCCTCTCCACAGCGGTTTACAACCCGAAGGCCTTCATCCCGCACGCGGCGTCGCTCGGTCAGGCTTTCGCCCATTGCCGAATATTCCTAGTTGCTGCCGTCCGTAGACGTAGGCACCGTATCTCAGTAACCTTGTGGGGGGTCACGCTCTCACGTCCCCTACCCGTCATCGCCTTGGTGGGCCATTACCTCACCAACAAGCTGATAGGACGCAGGCTTCTCTCTCGGCGGCCAGTTACGGCCTTTCTTCCGGAGAACTTATGAAGGATTACCCCAACTTTCGCTGAGCTATCCTCCACCAAGAGGTAAATTCCTACGTATTACTCACCCGTCCGCCGCTAACCAACTTGCGTCGGTTCGCTCGACTTGCATGCCTAAGGCACGCCACCAGCATTCATCCTGAGCCAGGATCAAACTCTCAAAAAAACTTTCTACCACTTCTTGAATTGACTAAAATTGACTCAAATATTCTGTTATCAAAGAGCGGGCGAAAAAAAGCCCGCCAGTTAGCGGGTTATCTCACCAGCACTGGTCAGAACTTTATTTCATAATGGTATTATAGCAACAATCACTTCCCAGTCAATCAGCAATTTGTCTCAACCGCGCCTCGTATTTCAACTCCCCCCGGTCTTTGTAGGTTTCCACTTCCGCCAACCTTTCTTTCACCATTTCCTCGTTTACCAGTTTTCCCTCTTTGCAGCCTTCGGGATTTTCCGTCAGTCCCGGCTTTGATTGCCGTTTATTCAAATGCATGTAATCCGCTGGCAAAAACTTTGGTTCGCTCTCGCAATCAACCCATATCCATGCTTGGATACGGCCATATTTATCATCTTGATACCGGTCATATTCCAAATAAACTTTTTTGCCGGTAGCTATTTTGTCCAGCTTATCTTTCGCTTTTTCAAAATTTTCCTTGCCCCTCTCCGGCGCGTTGATCCCGATCAGCCGAATACTTTGCCCATTCTCCAGATAAATATTATCCCCGTCAATCACTCCGCCGGCCGTGGCAACTTTCGGAAACACCGCCTCATTTTCATAATAATTTTGTGTTTTGAATAACACGTCCGGCTTCCAGCCTTGTGAATTAGCAAACAAAATTCCCGCTATTAATACCGTTGGTACACCCAAAGCGGCCAACTGCCTATGTGTCAAATGCTTCATAATTTTATGATATCACTTCTTCCACATTCTCCCAATGTTCAATTTTCTCCACTTCACCCTCAATATCCAACCACACCCCCACCACGTCAATCCGGCAGGCCACCTCTCCCAGCCTTTTCTTCATTAAATATAACTCCGCCATCCGTTTCACTTTTTCCAGCTTTCTTCCATCCACCATCTCCCACGGCTCGCCAAACTCCTCCCCGCTCTTAGTTTTCACTTCCACAAACACCCATACCCCGTCTTTTTTAGCAATAATATCAATCTCTCCGAATTTTGTCTGAAAATTCCGCTCCAAAATTTCATAACCTTTATTCTTTAAAAATTCTTCCGCCGCCTCTTCCCCAATCGCTCCGGTAATTTTATTAAATTGTCTCATTAGTTAATTCTAACACCAGCAAGGGTTCGACGCAGGCAAGAAAAGTTGCCGATTGTTTTTGAGGCTAACTTACGCAATCCGGTAAAGCTTGGTTTCGCTGAAAGCGAATTTACCGGACGAGTATGTAGATAATTCCGATTCGCTGGAAATCGGAAATTATCGGTAGCCGAAAAAATAATGGCAAATTTTTCGTATGCCGAGTCGGGCTAAACTTCATAAATTCCTCACCCGGTACTGCAATGCCTCGGCCACATGGTTATACTCAATCCCCTCCGCCCCTTCCAAATCGGCAATCGTCCGGGAAACTTTAATCACCCTGAAATAACTGCGCGCTGACAGCTGAAACTTATCCGCCGCTGTTTGCAATAATCTTTCCGCATCTTCGCTCAACTGGCAAAATTTTTTAATCTGCTTATTTCTCATCTCCCCATTAGTAAAAATGTGGTCATTCTTCAGCCTCTTTTCCTGAATTTTCCTCGCTGCCACCACCCGCTTTCTTATCATCTCCGAGGTGGAGTGGAAAGTGTCTATGTTTTGCCTTAATTTTTCCACCTCCACAAACGGCACATTCACATGAATATCAATTCTGTCTAAAATCGGCCCGGACATTCTTTTTTGATAATTTAACACCTGTCCCGGCAAACACTTGCACTCTCTTTTCGGATGATTTAAATAACCGCATGGGCAGGGATTAGCCGCCGCCACCAGCATAAAACTGGCCGGAAATTTAACCGCCCCCGCCACCCTCACCACTGTCACCACCCCATCTTCCAAAGGCTGCCGCAGCGCCTCCAAAGTCGCCCGCGGATACTCGGCAAACTCATCCAAAAACAGCACTCCCCGGTGGGCCAAAGAAATCTCCCCCGGCATCGGTTTGGTCCCGCCGCCGATCAATCCCATCCGTGAAGTCGTATGGTGGGGCGACCGAAAAGGCCGCCGCCGCACCAACCCCCCGCCCGGTTCAATATTCCCGGTCACTGAATAAATCTTGGTCACTTCCAAGGCTTCCTCCTCCAATAGTTCCGGCAAAATCCCCGGCAACGCCCGCGCCAGCATCGTCTTGCCCGACCCCGGCGGTCCCACCATCAATACGTTATGACCCCCGGCCGCCGCAATCTCCAATGCCCGTTTCGCCTGCTCCTGCCCCACCACTTCCTTAAAATCAAAGTCCACCTCTGCCTCCTCAATCAACCGATTTTTATCCAAATTTTTCAAAGCCAAAATCTTTTTTTCTCCCTCAAAATGCCTGATTAACTCGCGCAAGCTGTTGACCGGATACGACTTCACTCCCTCCACCACGCTCGCTTCATTAGCGGAAAGTTTCGGCACAAATATCTCCGTCACCTTTTTTTCATGGGCTAAACTCGCCAATAAAAACACTCCCCGCGTATGCCTTAATCGGCCATCAAGACCCACCTCGCCGTAAAAATAAATCTTTTTTCCAACAGGTAACTCAATCTTTTCGATCGACGCCAAAATTCCCACTGCTATTGCCAAATCATAAGCCGAACCTTCTTTAGGAATATCCGCCGGCGCCAAGTTAACCACAATTTTCTTCTGGGGAAAATCAATGCCTGTATTTACCAGCGCCGTCCGCACCCGCTCTTTGGCCTCCTCGACCGCTTTCGTCGGCAAACCCACAATGTGGAAACCGGGGAATCCTTTGGCCGCCACATTCACTTCCACTTCAATCTCTATCGCCTGCAGCCCCATACTGGCCACCGACCACACCTTTGTCAACATACTAAAATCCTATCATAAACCTACCGTTGTTTTCCTCCACCAATCCTTTCAAACACAATTCCGATAACAACCGCCCCACTGCCGCCGCCTCCTTTTGTAATTTTCTTCCCAACTCATCCGCATCCATCTCCTCCATTTTCAACAAATTAACCACCTCTTCCTCCTCCCCTGTTAATTTCCTCTCAACCTGCAGGTTCCGAACCTGCAGGCTCTCTCCCAACTCCTCTAAAATATCATTGACGCTCGTCACCAGCACCGCCCCGTTTCTAATCAACCAATTCGTCCCCTTAGACAAACTGGCCGTAATCATCCCCGGCACCGCCATCACTTTCTTTTTCTGTTGAAACCCCCAGCGCGCCGTCACCAAACTGCCTGAATTTTCCCCGGCTTCAATCACCAAAATTGCCTGTGACAGACCGGCCACAATCCTGTTTCTGTAGGGAAACGTCCACAGCTTGGCTTCCTGTTTTGGTTCAAACTCTGACACCACCAGCCCGCCGCTCTCTAAAATTTTAGTATATAAACCATCGTTTTCCGCCGGCGTTAAACAATCCAAACCACAGCCCAAAACCGCCACCGTCCGGCCCTTATTTTCCAAACAGGTTTTATGCGCCTGCGTATCCACCCCATACATAAACCCGGACACAATCGTGTACCCCGCCTCCGTCAACCCCTGCACCATCATCTTCGTCACCATCTGCCCATACTTGGTCATTCGCCTCGAACCGACCACCCCCACCGCTTTCTTAAATAAATCTTCCTCCCATTTGCCCCGGTAAAACAACTGCTTTACCGACGGCCGCACCCACCTTAATTCCTCAGGAAAATCTGCAAATTTTACCTCTTTAATCTCCCTTTGTTTCCATTCCCGCATTGACTTATTGTATAATAAATCAGACTGGAGGTGAGGCAATATGGCAGACAAGAAAATCGGTACCGTCATTCATTTTTACGATAAAATTTTAGTGGCGATTGTTAAACTTTCCGCGCCGTTAAAAACAGGCGACTCGATCAAATTCAAGCACGCTGATTCTGAGTTCACCCAAAAAGTGGAATCAATGGAGTTGAAGCATAAAAAGATTGACAGCGCCAAAAAAGGTGAGGAAATCGGCCTAAAAGTTGACCAGCCGGTCAAGGAAAAAACCGAAGTTTTTGCAGTTTAAATTCCGGCTTATTTTATCACCCCGCCGCCGAGGCATTCAAGTCCTGAGTATATTACCGCCACCTGGCCGGG
>CAZDQA010000048.1:5044-6655 GCA_964507605.1 uncultured Pseudomonadales bacterium
TTAAATCATGCCCCACAAAACAAATCCCGGTTGAGTCCTTTTTATTCCACACTGCCAATCCCCGCTTTTTCGCCTCTAAGCGCACCTGTTTTTTCGTTAAATGCCCGATCGGAAACAACACCCGGCTTAACTGCTCCTGCTTTAACATTGCCAAAAAATACGTCTGGTCTTTGTTCTTGTCAACAGATTGGAATAAATGAAAGGAGTTAACTTTCTTTGCGGCAAGTTTACGCAGATGCGTCGAGCTTGGACTCGAAGAGTCGACGCATCGAGTATACAGATAATCAGCCGCCGCCGGAGCGGCTGAATTATCGGTTGCCGCCAAAGAACGGTTAACGACTTTCAACCTTGCATAATGTCCCGTCGCTACATAATCAAATTTATTCCTCATTGCCCACTTTAAAAACATCCCAAACTTTATCTCCTGATTGCAAACAATGTCCGGATTCGGCGTCCTGCCTTTTTTGTACTCCCAATAAAACCAGTCCAAAACTTTTTTACGGTACTCTTTTTTAAAATCCAAAACTTTAAAGGGAATCTTTAACTTCAACGCCACCCCTAACGCGTCTTTTCTATCCTCATCCGTCCTGCACCCTGGTTCGTTCCAGCATTCCAAAAACACTCCGGTAACCTGATATCCCTGCTCTTTTAAAAGCGCTGCCGCCAGCGCACTGTCCACCCCGCCGGACAATCCCACTGCCACTTTCATATCAATATTGTACCAGCCCTGTATAATTCATCCATGCCCCAATTTATTAATTCTAACCACCAAATTCTTTTAGAAGCCGCCCAAAAACTTAATCTTTCTCCTGCAGTTATTTCCATTAAACCGCCAGTTCTTAGTTTTCGAGCCGGCCGCCGCACCCACCGGATTACTGAAAAAAGTTTCGGCCTTAATTCAACTAAAAGCATCAATCTATCTCGTAATAAATCAAAAACGATCAAGATTTTACAACAACATCGCCTCCCCACCCCCGCCCACACTGTCATTTACCACTTAAAAGACTATCCCTCTGCTTGTCAAGAGATTTCTTTTCCCCAGGTTATCAAACCCCTTACCGGCCAAAAAGGTCAGTATGTTTTTTTAAATATTAAGGGTAAAAAATCCGGCCAATCAGCAGTTAAGGAAGTTTTAAAAAATTATCCTGATGGTTGTTTAATCGAATCCTATTATCAAGGCAGTGACTACCGCTTTTTCGTTTTAAATTTTAAAGTTATCGGTGTTGCCCAACGCCTCGCCCCGACCATTACCGGCAATGGTAAATCCACCATCAAACAACTGATTGATCAGGAAAATTTGAAGCGCCATCAATACTTTTTACAAACCGGCCGCCGTTTATTAAATCGCCTGCGCAACTGGCCCCGCCTTAGCTGGTATCTTCACCTACAGGGTTTATCCCTGAAGGCTGTTTTGCCGAAAAATAAAACCATTACCCTTTACCCCATTCCCAACTTCTCCACCGGCGGTTCAGTCAAAACAATCCCTCTCCGCTCAGTTAAACCCGCCTTAATCCGTCTCGCCGAAACTGCTGCTAAAATTATTGGTCTAAAAATTTGCGGGGTAGATGTGGTTGGCAACACGATTATTGAGCTTAACTCCGACCCCGGCCT
>CAZDQA010000049.1:0-6584 GCA_964507605.1 uncultured Pseudomonadales bacterium
ATCCCTCTCCTCGTCCTCGTTTTTAAATTTGGGAATCGGTTTAATGTTTTTGTTTTTTCTCATAAATCCTCTGACAGAAATTATACAGAATGGTAGAATAGTTGGCTATGGTTAAGATTAAAACTTACTTTATCTACACCTTTGGTTGCCAGATGAATAAGGCCGACTCAGAAAGAATCGCCGGCGACTATCAAGCTAGGGGATTTAAGCCAGCCAAAAACGCTAAAGAAGGCGACGAAATTGTGATTAATACCTGCTCCGTGCGTAAATCTGCCGAAGACCGGGTCATCGGTCTACTTTTAAATTTGGCCAAAAATAAAGGTAAAAAAAAGATAATTCTTACCGGTTGCATGATTCATTACGGCCGCCGCCGCCTGCTGGAAATGCTGCCCCAAGTGGACGAAATCTTACCCATCAACGAAGTCGGTTTTAACTCTCCCTCAATTCGGCGCGATAAAATTAATGCCTGGGTGCCGATTTCTAATGGTTGTAACTCGTTTTGCTCCTACTGTATCGTGCCTTATTCCCGCGGCCGGGAAAAATCCCGGCCCGAGAAAGATATTTTAACTGAAATTCAAGCCTTGATTGACCGTGGTTATACCGAAATAACTCTTTTAGGCCAAAATGTTAATTCTTATGGTTTGGATAAAGTAGGAATTGGTTTGCGTAAAAGCCGGCCCGAGTCGGGGATTCCTCCCTTTGTCAGACTATTGCAGCAGGTCTGCAATTTTAAGCCGATAAAAAAAGTCCGCTTTATGACCTCTAACCCTTGGGATTTTTCCGACGCGCTTATTGATTGCCTTGCTAAAAATTCAAAAATTGACCGTTTTGTTCACTTGCCGGTCCAGTCCGGTTCCAATCGGATTCTTAAACTCATGAACCGCGGTTATACCTGGCAGGATTATCTGAAACTGGTGAAAAAATTAAAAGCCAAAGTTAAGGGTTTAACTTTAGGCACCGATATTATTGTCGGTTTTCCCGGCGAAACCAAAAAAGATTTTCAGGACACGGTGAACTTGGCTAAAAAGGTTAACTGGCAGGTGGCTTTTGTTGCCCGCTATTCGCCCCGGCCCGGAACTGCGGCCGCCAAAATGACCGATGATGTTTCCGCGGCCGGAAAAAAACGCCGCTGGCTGGTCTTAGAAAAACTGATCAATAAAAAAAACATTACCCATCGCCCCCAGGTCATTAAATGAAAAAAATCTTAATTATCTGCGGTCCGACTGTCACCGGCAAGACTAAACTAGCCGCTAAACTCGCCAAAAAATTCTCCGGGGAGATAATTTCGGCTGATTCACGCCAGGTTTATCGTGGAATGGATATTGTTACTGGTAAAGATAAACCCAAAGGCGTTAAAATTTATGGCTTAGATTTAGTCAGTCCTGATGAAGAATTTTCCGTTGCCCATTTTGTAAAATATGCCCGCGCTTTAATTAATAAAACTAGATTTCCGATTATCGTTGGCGGTACGGGATTATATATTGACAGTCTGATTAATCCGCCAAAAACCTTATCAGTTAAGCCCAATTGGCAATTAAGAAAGAAATTAGAGAAAAAATCAATCAGTCAACTGCAGAAGCAATTACAAAAACTTGATCTGACTAGATGGCGGTCGATGAATCACTCAGATCAATTAAACTCCCGCCGTTTAATCCGCGCAATTGAGGTTGCCAAATTCCCACAAGGTCCGGCCTTCCCTTCGGAAAGGACGGACCTTAATAAATATGACGTTTTGTGGCTTGGTCTGACTGCTGATAAAAAAACTTTGGATGAAAGAATACAAACGCGGGTCAGACAAAGGATTGAGGCCGGAGCCGTCAAGGAATGGCAGCGGCTCAAGAAAAAATACCCAAGCAGCCTGCCTTCAATGTCGGCCATCGGCTATGCTCAACTGCCGGACATAGCCGCGTGGATTAAAGCCGAACAGCAATATAGCCGCCGTCAACTCACCTGGTTTAAAGCCAATCCTGACATTTATTGGGTTGATATCACCAAGCCTTTTCCAAATAAAGTAGCCAAGCTAATCAAGGCTTGGTATACTAAATAAGTTATGAGTACTGTTAAAGTCAACATTTCTCACAAATCGATTATTTTTACTGTTTTGTTTCTTATCCTGATTTATTTTTTATACCAGCTTCGTTATCTGCTGCTGTTAATCTTTATCGCCATCATTTTTATGTCTGCCCTAAGCCCTTTAGTTGATAAATTGGAAAAACGTAAAATTCCCCGCGGCCTGGCCACGCTATTTTTCTACATTCTTATTATTGCCGCTATTAGCCTTGGTGTTGCTTCCTTAGTTCCGCCTTTGGTGGAACAATCAACCAGGTTGGTCGCCACCTTTCCCCAGGATATTAGCCAGCTGACCAAAGGCCTCATTAATACCTCAGTCTTACAACCTCACCTTCAGGCTCTGCCTGAGCAAATTCTTAAAATTGCCCTCGGAGCTTTAAATAATATTATTGGCCTGTTGACCTTTTTAGTAATTCTTTTTTATCTGATTATGGAGCGGAAAAACTTAAAAAAATATTTGCTCTTTCTTTTCGGCAAAAATGCCAAAGAAGAACACGTAGAAGTTTTTATTTCCAAGCTGGAGCATAAACTCGGCAGCTGGGTGCGCGGCCAGTTGACTCTGATGTTTATCGTTGGTTTCTTGTCTTATATTGGTCTGACCTTCCTGGGTGTTGAGTATGCCATTCCTTTAGCCTTTTTAGCCGGTCTTTTAGAAGTGGTTCCCACCATTGGCCCGACCCTGTCCGCCATTCCCGCTGTCTTGGTTGCTTGGGGTACTTCGCCGGTTCTGGCCCTGGCCACCCTGGCCCTCTACGTCTTAATTCAGCAGCTGGAAAACAATTTGATCGTTCCCAAAGTTATGTCTAAAGCCGTCGGCCTCAGCCCTTTAATAGTTATTCTAGCCTTAATTGCCGGTTTTAGGATTGCCGGAATTGCCGGGGCAATTCTCTCTGTTCCCACCGTCTTATTAATTGAAATCATCTTTAACGATTTCTATAATAAATCAGCTTAACAGCTTCTGTGGTGACAAAATAAGCTCCGCCGATACCTAAAATAGTTAACAATTGCAGAACAGTGGGTGGGACAAATTCAAATGCTTTTTGGCCAAATCCGCTATAGGGCAAACCAATTGTTATTAATGCCGCCGCCACTGCCAACCCAATTAAAATTAATGATGGCCGTCTGGCCTTAAAACTAACCAGCCTGGTTCTTAAAGAAAAGATTAAGACCAGTTCGGTTAAAATACTGCCGATAAACCAATTAGTTCTCAACACTCCGGCGCCCAGGCGGACAAATAAGCCAAACAAAATAAAATCAAATATTGTACTGACAAAACCCAGCACCAGCGAAAACAAACCAATGTCTTTAATTTGATATTTTTGTGCCTTCATCAGTTCCTGGCTGTCCACTGTATCCGTGGCAATGGCAATCATCGGAAAGTCAGACAAAAGGTTTAAAAGTAGTATTTGCAGTGGCAGCATCGGCAAATAATCGATTAATAAAGAAGCCGCCACGATTGCATAAAAGTTTCCGAAATTTGAAGTTAAAGTAGTTTTAATATATTTAATCGTATTAGCGAAAACTTCCCGGCCGATTTTAATACCGTTGATAATTACCAGTAAACTTTTATTCAAAATCACAATATCCGCCGCCTCTCTGGCAATATCTGCCGCTCCCTGCACCGCTAAAGCCACGTTAGCCACCTTTAAAGCCGGCGCGTCATTCATGCCCTCGCCCAAAAAGCCAACTGTTTTCCTTTCTTGCAGCAACTGGATAATGTCATATTTTTGCTGCGGCGTCACCCGGCTGAAAACCCGGCAAAGCTCCAGTACTTCAACTTTTTTCTCCCCTGTTAGTTTTTCCCACTCATCACCGGTGATTGACTTTTCCGCCGCTTCGATTAAACCGATTTCTCTGGCCACTGTTTCCGCTACTTCCGGCCGGTCCCCGGTTAAAATTTTAATTTCCACCCCCAGCGCCTTAGCTTGTTTTACTGCTTCGACTGCGCTTTTTTTAACCGGGTCAGTAAAAGAAATTAATCCCAGGAATTCCAAACCTTGATCATCCTGATTTAGATTAAACTCGGTCCTTTCAACATCTTTAGCCGCAATTCCCAGCACCCGCCGGCCCAGCCTGCCTTCCGCGCTGATCCATTGGTTTAACTGTCGTTTTTCCGCCTCATTGATATTTTGGCTGAAACTCATTAATAATTCCGGCGCCCCCCGGACAATTAGCTGATACTTGCCGTTATTGTCAACCAGCACCGTGTCTCTTCTCCGTTGCGGATCAAAGGGGATTTCCTTAATTTTTTTAAACGCCTTTATTTTCATTAAACTGTTCTCTCCGCTGGTCCAAATTGCCCGGTCAAAATTATTTCCCAGCGGCAGTTTTCCGTCAGCCAGAATATATCCGGACACGGCTGCTAACATCAGCATTTCGGCCTCTTTTTTGCTGTTCACCTTAGCCACTGTCAGCTGGTTTTCCGTGATCGTGCCGGTTTTATCAGTGCATAAAACTTCAATTCCTCCCAGATCTTCGATCGCCGACAATCGTTTCACCACCACTTTGTTTTTAGTTAGCTGCAGCGCGCCTTTAGATAAAGCAAAAGTCATCACTATCGGCAAGGCTTCAGGAATAACGCTGACTGCCAAAGCAATCGCAAATAAAATTGTTTCTGCCAAATCCGTTGATCCGGGTTTAATCATTAATCTGGCTGTTAAGGCCAAAGCTAAGGTGATGATCACCAGGTAGAGAATTAATTGGCTTAATTTTTTCAAAGCTTTGGCAAAACCGCTTTCTTTTTTTGTTTCCAGCGTTAATTTGGATAATTTACCGAGATTGGTATTTTTGCCAATGTTCAGCACCAGTGCTTCCGCCTTGCCTTCAATCATTGTTGTTCCACCCCAGCCCAAATTTTTACCACCCGCCGCCGATTTTTTGACCGGAAACGACTCACCGGTTAACACTGACTCATCAATCATTAAATTTTGTCCTGACACAAACCGGACGTCTGCCGGGATCATATCGCCGGCTTGTAGTAAAATTATGTCTCCGGGCACTAAGTTGACACTATCGATTATTTTAATTTTGTTATCCCGCCTCACTTTCACCTTGGGAGTTAAAATTTTTTTTAACAGTTTAACTGTATGTTCTGATTTATATTCCTGATAAAACCCTAAGCCGGCATTGATAATAATAAACAACAAAATCATCAGGCCGTTGGTTGGTTCTTTTAATCCGAAAGAAAGCAATGACGCCCCCAACAGCAAGTAAACAAAAGCGGAATTAACCTGCCGCTTTAAGATTTGCCAGCTGGAAACCGCACTTGCCTGAATTAAATTTGATCCAAATTCCTGCAAACGCTTTTCTGCCTCTTGCGTTGTTAAGCCATTTTCCATAGTAACTTAATCGTAGCAGAAAAATAAAAATGCTAGGAAGCTGTAAGCCGGATTCTGTCTTGTGATGACATCTCTCTATGCCTTCAAACTTCGAGTCTCGGGGAAGCGTCCTGATAACGACTCATTCGGAAGTTGCTGCGGGGAGAATTACCCAAGCCCCCGACGACATTGGTGTCGGGGTCGTTTCACACTCGTCCCGACTTGCGTCGGGATTACTCGTCTCTGTGGCTTCACTGTCTCCGTTGGCCATGCCCATCGGAGCCAAGGCTTACGCCAAGCACCCTGCTTCCAGCAGTCCGGACTTTCCTCCCCCCATAGCTTTACGCGAAGGGGGGCGTCACCACACTTCCTAGCGTGCTTATTATAGCAAATTAGGATACAATTATTATCAGAAAGGGGGTGATTCAATTATATGAACTCGTCACTCAGTACGATTAGTAATTGGCAGGAAGCCGTCTTTGTGGCCGCTGCTAATATTTTCACTCAATTTTTTAATTTTTTACCCAGTCTTTTTGGCGCTTTGCTGATTTTTGTCATCGGTCTTATTCTGGCCAAGTGGGTCAAAGCCATTATTGTTAAAGTTTTATCTGCCGTTAAACTCGACAAGGTGTTAAGGAAAATCGGCCTGGAGCCCTTTTTATCCCAAGCAGATATTAAACTTAAATCCGAAGTCATTATCGGCGAGATTGCCCGCTGGCTGATTATTGTTGTTTTCTTTATGGCCGGCGTCAATGTTTTGGGTTTAACTACGGTTGCTTCGGTTTTAGCCAGCGTCCTTAGCTATGTTCCCAACATTGTCTCGGCAATTTTAATTTTAACCGTCGGTGTTTTACTGGCTGGTTTGGTTGAAGGCTTAATTAAAGGTGCAGTCAATCAAATTGATCCCAAAACCGGCCGGCTGTTAAGCAAAGTTGCCAGCTACCTGGTCGTTATTGTTGCCGCCTTGGCTGCTATTAACGAACTCGGCATTGCCCAATCATTAATTAACATTTTATTCATTGGTATCATTACCACTTTAGCTTTAGGCGTTGGCCTGGCCATTGGTTTGGGTGCCAAAGACTTAGTTTCCAAGATGTTAATGGATTGGTATAACAAAGGCAAGAAAAAATGACGCTGATTCAGGCTTTAATTTTAGGCCTTTTACAAGGTCTGACTGAGTTTTTGCCGGTTTCCAGT
>CAZDQA010000050.1:0-6354 GCA_964507605.1 uncultured Pseudomonadales bacterium
GAGGATGAAGTAATTGTTTTGCGATCCAAGATTTATTCGGATAGGTTAAATCAGGTAAAGTTAAAGGTTGACGGCTTAAAAGCGCGCCGCCGAAAACTGAGGAAATGACTTTGTCGCGGCCAAAAGTCAAAACCGTTAAGTCGCCAAAACTACCGACAGGTTTATCCTGGTATTTTGCGCCTAAAGCATGAGCGCAATCTTCAATTAAAATAAGTTTGTAGCGGCGACAGATTTTGAGAATTGCCTCTAAATCATCGGCTTGGCCGAAAGTATGCTGGATAATAACCGCCCTGGACCGGGCAGTAATCTTTCGGGCCAAATCTTGAACACCAAGATTAAAATCGTTCTGGTTATGTTCCACGGCAATTGGCTTGGCGCCGGCTTTGATAATTGCCTGAGGAACGACTGAGCAGGTAAAACCCTGGTATAAAACTTCATCGCCGGAGTTTAAAGATAAAGATTTTAAGCCTAAATACAGGGCACTACGGCCGGCATTGACTAAATGACAATAAGGTAAATTGAAATATTTTTTTAGAATGTCTTCCAGTTTGACCAAGGCTTTACCTTTTTGCCACTTTAAGGGCTGTAATAAAAGTTTTACAGCCAACCAGACGTCGGTTTTATCAGTATTCGGTGACATGCCGATTAAAATTGGTTTGGACATAATCTATCAATAAATTTTTTTGGTAAACGACTGGCTAAAAGTATCAATGTTTGATGATTAAAGGTTAATTTTTTAAGAATTTTGTTTGGATCTCTTTCCGCTTGAGCTTGAGGGAAAAATGCCGCTACATCCGGCTTAGTCACAAAAATCTGATTAAAAACCGGTTGGGCTAACTTGCCAATTTCCCGGTGATGTTTTTCGCTGGCAGAACCCAACTCATTTATACCGGAAGTGATTAAGATTTTTTGCGGATAGTTTAAGGTTTTGACGTAATTAATCGCCGCTTTAAAGCCTTCAGGATTAGCATTATAGGAATCATCAATAATTGTAGACTGATGAAGACCGATTTTTTTCACCAGCATGGTCTTAAAGGCAGGAATATATGTGAAGCGCTTTCGAATAAGCTGGGGTGAGAGTTTAAGTTTTTGAGCGACTAAATAAGCGGCTTGAAGATTAAGCTGCTGATAGTCCCCCAATAGATTAGTGGTAAATTTATTTTTGGGAAAATAATAATAAATAGTATTAAGGTGAGGAAAGTTTTTGGCTAATTTGTTAGTAATTGGATTTTGGCCATTGAAGAAAGCCGGGCTTTGGGCCGGCAAAGCGAAGAGCAGTTCTGATTTAGCCTGAATTAAATTTTCTTGGCTGCCAAATAAGCTTAAGTGCTGATCCGTGATGCCGGTAAGGATAGCAATTTTTGGTTTAACAATTTGGCAAATTGTTTTAATCTCTCCTTTTGTATAGGCGCCCATTTCCACGACAAAATACTGGTGCGAGCGGTTAAGCTGTTTTAAGACTGTTAAGGCAACACCGATAGCGGTATTATTAGTACCCAAGGTCTGACAAACCTTAAATTTGGCACGCAAAACATGGCTGAGGATTTCTTTGGTTGCAGTCTTACCGTAACTACCGGTAATGCCGATAACTATCAGGCTTTGGGGCATATATCTCATCTTCAATTTGGCCAGGAAAATAAGCAGATCTGTCAATAGATCCGAGATTGGTTTAATTAATAAAACCGCCAAACTGGTGCTGAGCGGAACCAGGAAAAAAGCTAAAACCGGACCAATCTGTTGAGGAAAAAAATTCATAAATAAGACCGAGAAGTAAACTGCTAAATAACTTAGCAAAATAATTTTCAGAGTCAGCTTAGGCCGGAAAAAGTGCTTGGTGGGTAATAAAAATTGCCAGCGGGACGAAGTGGTTAAAAAATCTTTAAAGCGGTCAAAGCGGTATTCTTTTAATTGCCAGAAGTATAAACAGCGCAGAATGGCAGTGAGTAAAATTAAAAAGTAAATAATTTCCAGGTAATGAATCATGCACTGATAAAATTATTAATAAGAGAAACTAAAGCCTGATGATGGGTAAAAGGCAGGCCGTGCCGGGCATCAGGAAAAACCACTAACTTAGAATTTTTAATCAAGCGGTGAATTAATTGACCGTCGGCTAAGGGTGTCAGCTTGTCTTGGCTGCCCCAGATAATTAAAGTT
This sequence comes from uncultured Pseudomonadales bacterium, assembly GCA_964507605.1. Classification (GTDB taxonomy): domain Bacteria; phylum Patescibacteriota; class Microgenomatia; order UBA1400; family CG1-02-47-37; genus CAZYUF01. Next base: position 2,155 of record CAZDQA010000050.1, read on the forward strand.
GGCCGGGAAATTTTAGTTAAGTTAGCCTGCTGATCTTCTTTAACAACCTGTTTTAAAGTCTGTTTCATCTGCGGGCTGGCTTTAAAATAATCAGTTTCTCTAATAAATTTATAAAAAGTGCTTTTGAATTTATCAAGAAAAAATAATTTACCGATTTTAGCCAGGGGTAACAGAATGAGCCGTTTGAGATTGAGTTTATTTCTGATGCCGGCGCTGTTGACTAAAATCAACCGCTTTACGCGGCCGGGATAACGGGCGGTGAAGTTAATGGCAATTTGGCCGCCGAAAGAGTGGCCCAATAAACAAAACGGTTTTAATTTTTTTGTGTAATTATTCACCCAGTCAGAATAATCAGCGGTATTTCTGACCCGGTCGTCAGGCAGCTTCGGCAAATAAACTTTAAAGCCTTTATTTTCCAACAGTTTTTTTATCGGCAACCAATGATTGATAACACTGCCCCAGCCGTGAAGGATAACAATTGTTTTCATTAGTTTATTTAATTAAACTGATAATGGTTTTGGCTAGTTTAACCGGATTGTGGCGCAATAAACTTCTTTTCAACTGATCGCTTTTAGGTTTTTGAAACGGGGTACTGGCCAGAAACGGCTGCCTGATCACCCGGGGATCAGCGGCTAAATCGTCAAGCACCGGATACTCGGCTTCCAATTGGTAAGCTTGTTGAATGCTTTTGGGGATCGGTTGATTATTAACTAAAATATAATCTAATTTTCTGCCGGCATACTTTTCCAGTTCCTGAACATGGTCAGTAGCGGAAAAATAATTAGTCTGGCTGTTTAAAGTCATCAAGTTAACAATGTAAGCTAACCGCGCGCGACTTTTTTGTAGCGCAGCCCGGGTTCCCCGGATAATCAGGTTAGCCACCAGGCTGTTATACAAATCACCCGGGGCAAAAATGACTAAATCAGCTGTCAAAATTGATTTCTCTGCTTCCGGATTGATGGCCGCCTGCGGTTGAGTGAATAATTCCACAATCCTTTCGTTTTTTAATAAACGGTGGATTTCTATTTTGTGTTCAGAAATAATTGTTTTACCATCAGAGTATTTAGCTCCTAAAGTCACCATTTTCCGGGAAATCGGCAGAATTTTCCCCTTAAGGCGGAAAAGTTTGGACACCTGTTCTACTGCCGCCGGCTCACTTCCTAAAATATCTTCTAAGGCGGTTAAAAATAAATTCCCCATACTGTGACCTTTAATCCCTTTGCCTTTTTCAAAACGGTAAGTCAACAGTTTGCGGAATAAACCGTTTTCTTTAGCCAAACCGGCCAAGCATTGACGGATATCTCCAACCGGTAAAAAACCAAACTCATCTCTTAACCGGCCGGTAGAACCGCCGTCGTCAGTGACCGGCACAATCGCCGTTAACTCCACCGAATACTCTTTTAACCCGGAAAGCAGGACAAAACTGCCGGTCCCGCCGCCAATCACAACGATTTTTCCCAAGTTGTTTTGCTTCACAGGGTATATTGTACCAAAAATCAAGAAACTATTTCACGGTGACGGATTTAGCCAGGTTGCGGGGCTTGTCAGGATTTAAACCACGGGCAATGGCTAAGTCATAGGCTAAAAGCTGAACGACCACAGTCATGGTGATCGCGGTCGCCTGTTTAAGATCAGACACCGGCAGATGAATATCAAATACCGGATTGGGCTGAGGGGAAATGCCAATAATTAAGCCGCCCCGGGCCTTGATTTCATGGGCGCTGGAAATCATATCAGTCAAAGTTTCGTCGTTGGGGGCCAGGACAATTGCCGGCGTGCCTTTATCGATCAAGGCAATCGGACCGTGTTTGAGCTCGCCGGCAGCATAGGCTTCGGCGTGGATGTAGCTCACTTCTTTTATTTTTAAAGCCGCTTCTAAAGCGATAGGATAAGACAATCCCCGGCCAATCACAAAAATATGGTCGCAGTCTTTGATAGTTTGGCTTAAAGTTCTGATTTTCTCCTGATCTAAATCGATCGCGGCGGCGGCCTTAATCAAGCCGGAATCCAAACCAAGCAGTTTAAGAATGATTGCCAGTTTAGCGGTAAAGGCCTTGGTAGAGGCGACGGCGACTTCCTGGCCGGCACCTAAGAGAACCTTGTAATCAGCCAAACGATAAAGTGATGAGCCAAGAACATTAGTCAGGGCAACCACAGGGATTTTTTTCTTGGTTAACTCTTTAACGCTGTTAATAATGTCAATAGTTTCCCCGCTTTGAGATAAGACAATTAATAACTGATCTTTTTGGACCAGCTTAACTATTTTTTGATATTCAGAAGCCATTACCGCCTCCGCTTCAAAACCCTTAAGGCGAAAATAATATTCAGCGAATAAAGCGGCATAATAAGCAGTACCGCAGCCCAAAAAATAAGTTTTTCGGTTAGGCTTGATTAATTTTTTTATGGCCGTAAAGTCTTGAGAAGCTAAATTAGCTAAGACTTTAGGCTGATCAAAAATTTCTTTTTCCATGTAATGATGAAACTTGCCTAAGCGGCTTTGTTCAGCCTGCCAGTCTAAGGTAACCACTTTGGGTTTAATTGCTTTGCCGGTGGTTACTGAAAAAAGCTTGACTTGTTTAGCGGTTATCTGAGCGATTTGATTATCTTCCAGAAAAATCATTTTATTAGTATGGTCAAGCAAAGCCCAAACATCAGAAGAAATATAGTTATTATCTTTACCTAAGCCAATAATTAAAGGCGAACCGCTCTTGACTGTCAAAAGCTGATTATGAACGCTGTCCAGCAGAATAAAGGCATTCATGCCGACGATTTGCTTAAAACCTTTGAGTAAACCGCACTCTTCAAATAAGTGTAAAGCCACTTCTGTGTCGGTTTCTGACTGGAAATGGTGGCCGGACAGTTTTTGTTTTAACTCTAAAAAATTTTCCACAATGCCGTTATGAACTAAACAAAGAGTTTTGGTGCAATCAAGGTGAGGATGGGCATTACCGATCGTCACGCCGCCGTGAGTGGCCCAGCGGGTATGGCCTAGGCCGATTGAGGACTTTGTCAGCCGAGTTTTAGCTTCTCCAATCTTACCTACGTGCCTTTCCCTAACCAATCTCCCTTTGGCGGAAACGCTAATCCCCCAGGAATCATAGCCGCGATATTCCAGCTTTTTTAAGCCGGCCATAACGACTTCAGCCGCCTTATTAGTGGTTCCGACGACGCCGAATATACCGCACATAGATTCTCCTCATTGATTAATTCTTCTAATTTTAGCACCTAGTTTCAATAACCGGCCGGCAAAATTTTCATAGCCGCGGTCAATGTGTTCTAAACCGGTTAAAACTGTTTGGCCTTGAGCCGCCAATCCCGCCAGGGCGAGCGTAGCCCCGGCCCGAATATCAGTAATAGTGATGGTTTTCCCAGTTAAAGGAGTAATGCCGTTAACTTTAAAGCCGTGGAAATTGCCGGGCTGGTCATCTTGTAAATTAAAGTTGTAAAATTCTTCCGGATTGTCTGTTTGGGGTTGGAAAAATTCAATCTTCGCGCCCATCGATTGCAGATCTTTAATAAATTGGAATCTGGAGGTAAAAACCGTTTCGATAATCCGGGAAGTTCCCTGGCATTGAGTGGCCAAGACTGACCAGATTGGCTGCCAATCGCTCATAAAGCCGGGGTGGGGCTGAGTAGTGATATCCACGGCTGTTAAAGGTTTTTGGTAAAAAAAGCGCAGGCCATAATCGGCTTTTTCAATCCCGGCGCCAGTCTTTTGAAGCTTGACTAAAAAAGCAGTTAGGTCTTTTTCCCGAGCATTTTCCACAATAATATCGCCCCGGGTAATTAAAGCGGCAATAGCGTAAGAGACAGCTTCGTTTCTGTCCGGCATTACTTTGTAAATAATTGGTTTTAATTTTTTTACACCCTGAATTTCGATAACCCGATTGTCCAAACGGGTAATTTTCGCCCCCATTTGATTTAAAAAGTTAATCAGATCGTCGACTTCCGGTTCCAGGCCGGCATTTTTAAGAATGGTTTTCCCTTTAGCTAACACGGCGGCCATAATCATTGTTTCCGTGCCGGTATGGGTGGGTTTAGAAAAAGTGTATTCAGCACCGGTTAATTGGGGGCAACTGGCGTGAATTAAGTTATTTTTAATTTCCAGTTTGACCCCCAAAGCTTTTAAACCGTCAAAGTGGCGATCCAAAGACCGAGCGCCAATTTTGTCACCGCCGGGCAAAGGAACAATGGCTTTTT
>CAZDQA010000051.1:0-6002 GCA_964507605.1 uncultured Pseudomonadales bacterium
ACGGCAGGGTAGCCAACTTGGTGACGGCGGGCGTCTGAAAAACGTCAGATATAGGTTCAATTCCTATCCCTGCCACTTCGGCCAGTTTACTGGACTCAGTGCAAGCCCTTCGGAAATACCTCAGGGCAAGCACATTATTTGATGAAATATCTTGTTTATATTGTTCAATGTAGAGACGGGTCATTTTATACTGGGAGTACAGCTAATATTGAGAAAAGAATTTGGGAACATAATTTTGGAAAGAGAGGAGCAAAATCAGTTAGAGGGAAACGGCCGGTCTGGTTAGTTTATAAGGAAATTTATAATTCAAGAATAGAAGCTTTAAAAAGAGAAGGAGAAATTAAAGGTTGGACGAGAATAAAAAAAGAAAATTTGATAAAATACAAAAGTACGCTTGCACTGAATGAAATGAAGCGCTTGCGCTGAACGCAGTGAAGCGGGAGTAGCTCAGCTGGTAGAGCGTCTCGTTGCCAACGAGAAGGTCGCGGGTTCAAATCCCGTTTCCCGCTCAAATGTACTAAAAAAGGATTGATATAACAAGCTAATGTTTAATGGAAAAATTGCTGGTTTTTGTTTATAACGTGAGGCATGCTTATCCTGACCCTAATGACTGGGGAACGTTTTTGGAGGCTGATTATGATGACCCAAAGACAATTGAAATTTTTATTAGGCACCTCAAAAAATGCGGCTTTAAAGTTTTACCCTTGGAGGCAACGGCCGATATTGAAGAAAAACTGCAGGCAAATAAAAGTAAAATCGGGCTGGTATTTAACTATTCGGAAATCATTGTTGGTGGTAAGCCGGGACAACAAGTGTCTTCGATTTGCGAGGCCTTGGGTATTCCTTTTACCGGTTCGAGTGATAAAACTCAGTTATTAATCAGAAATAAGGCTAAGGCTAAGCAGGTGATGAAGCGGGCGGGAATTTCAGTGTTGCCGGACCAAGTGTTTAAGAGCGGCCGGGAAAAATTGAAACAGGATTTGCAGTTTCCTTTAATAGTGAAGCCGATTGCTCAAGGATCTTCGGCCGGGATCACTAATAAAAGCGTGGTGAGAAATGAGCCGGAGCTAAGACGGCAAGTAAAGGCAATTATTAATAACTTTAAAGATGCGGCGTTGGTAGAACCGTTTATTTCCGGCAGAGAGTTTTCCGTGCCACTATTAGGCAACCCGCCGGAAATTTTGTCGATAATTGAGCCTAATTTAGCCTCTTTGCCAAAAAATTTTGAACGAATTGACTCGTTGGAGATTAAGTGGATTTATGAAGAAAAGGTTAAAAATTACCTGCAATGCCCGGCGAAGATTGAGCCAAAACTAAAAGCAAAGGTTGAGCAGATAGTGTTAAAAGTTTGGTCAGCGTTAAAAATTAAAGACCTTTGCCGGATAGATACCCGATGTGACGATAAGGGGAATTTGTATGTTTTGGAAGTCAATTCTCCTGTTGGGTTGATGCCGCCGGAGATTTCCCAGACCAGTTATTTGCCTTTGGCTGCCAGGAAACTCGGCATTAGTTATGAACAGTTATTAATGAAAATAATTGATTCAGCTTTGGCTAGGCAATATCAATATTGTTAGCTATTGACAGAAAAATCGAATAATGAGAAACTAAAACTCTGTGGAAAAACAGTTGATAGAAAAAGCGAATTTGATGCGGGGATATAATTTGCTGGCCTTAAACTGCGCCGGAAGCGGACATTCGGGAGGAACTTTATCAATCATGGACGTGGCCGCGGCTTTGTATTTAAAGGTAGCAAAAATTGATCCGAAAAAACCGGAGTGGGAAAAACGGGACAGAATTGTCTGGTCAGGCGGCCATAAAGCGCCGGCCTTATATGTCAGTTTAGCCATGAGCGGCTTTTTCCCGATTGAAGAAACCGCTTTACTGCGGAAAATTGATTCTAAGTTTCAAGGTCACCCCCACTGGCTGAAACTTAAAGGCGTGGAAGTGTCCACCGGGTCTTTGGGCCAGGGCTTTGGTTTAGCCGTAGGTATGGCCCTGGCGGCCAAGTTAAATAAACAAAAGCATAAAGTATTTGTGATTACCGGCGACGGAGAATGGAACGAAGGTTCGATGTGGGAGTCGGCGATGGAAGCGGCCCATTACAACTTAGATAACTTAATTGTTTGTATTGACAGAAATTATTTACAGATTGACGGCGACACGGAAAAAGTGATGCGGCTTGATCCGCTCAGTGAAAAACTAGCCAGTTTTGGGTTTAAGGTGTTTGCGGCTAATGGCCACAGAATGACGGAAATTTTAGGAACATTAAAGAAGGCCAAGGCGGTTAAAAACCGGCCGACGGCAATTATTTTTAAAACAGTCAAAGGCAAAGGCGTTTCGTTTATGGAAAATGTAGCCGGTTACCATGGTAAAGCGCCGAATGATGAAGAGCTGGATAAGGCTTTAAAGGAATTAAAACTGGAAAAAAAGATTGATGTTCAGGCTTTTAAAGCCAAAGCGGCTCAATATCAGAAAAAAATGGACAAGCTGATAAATAAAATGGTACCCAAGTTTAAACAAAATTATTGGTGGAACAGCCAGGAAAAAATGAAAGCAGTGATGGAGCCGACCAGGTTTGGTTTCGGCCGGGCCTTGGCTAAAAGCGGCGATGATAAACGGGTGGTTTGTCTGGGCTTGGATATTTCCGAGTCAGTGCAGATTTCCAAGTTTTACGATGGGTTTCCGGAAAGAAAGCGACGCTTTTTATCAATGGGGATAGCCGAACAAAGTGCAACGACTGTGGCCGGCGGACTGGCCCGCGAAGGCAAGCTGCCGGTAATTTCAACCTACGGGGTGTTTTGTTCGCAAAGAAATGCGGACCAGATGCGCACTTCAATTTGCTACGGCAATTTAAATGTGCTGTTCGGCGGGGCGCACGGCGGGATTTCGGTCGGGCCGGACGGGGCGACCCACCAATCATTGGAAGAAATTTCGGTGGTGGGAGTGCTGCCGAACATGACTTTAGCGGTTCCGGCAGATTCAGTGGAAACAGAAAGGCTGACCGAGCATTTGCTGTTTAAGATCAAAGGCCCAAAATACATCCGTTTTGCCAGAGAAGCGACGCCAATTATCAGTTCTCAGAAAACTCCCCTGGTGTTAGGCAAGGCCAACGTGATCAGGTTCAGAGGAATAAAGGATAATTTTATTGACGCCTTTGAGACGGTATTGGGAGAAAAATATAAAGATGAGAAGGAAAGAGTTACGATAGTCAGCTGCGGACCGGAGTTGACTGAAGCAATGCGGGCGGCGGTAATTTTAAAACAGGAATATAAAATCGAGACCAGAGTGATTAATCTGCAGACGATTAAACCGTTGGACAAAGAAACGATTATTAAAGCGGCGAGAGAAACTCAATTAATAGTTACAGCGGAAGAGCACCAGAAAGGCGGCTTAGGCAATTTAATAGCCGGAGTGATTTTGGAAGCGAATTTAAAACAGACCGTAAAATTTAAGATGATCGGGATTGAGGACCGGTTCGGAGAGAGCGGCGGGTCCTGGGAGCTGATGAAGTATTTCGGATTAAGCGCAGAATTTATTGCTCAAAAAGTTGTTAAAAGTTTAAAGGAGTAAAAGAAGTATGAAGCCGCATTCCCAGAATTTTGCCAGAATCGGAACAGAGAATGCTTTTGCGATCGGGCCGCAAATTATGGCTTTAGAAAAGGCAGGTTATGACATTGTCAGGGTGAATATCGGCGAGCCGGGCGGCAATATTAGCGAAGCGGCCACCAAAGCGATGATTGAGTCGGTGAAAAACCACGAAACCCATTACACGGCTTCGGCCGGAATTGACAGTTTGCGGGAGAAGGTGGCAGAATATTTAACGGCGACCAGAAAAGTAAAGTTTGAGGCGCAGGATGTGGTGATGGCCCCGGGCGGCAAACCGGTGATCGGCGGGACAATGTTTATTTTGGTAAATCCGGGAGACGAAGTTATTTATCCGACCCCCGGATATCCGATTTATGAATCGATGGCGAATTTTGTCGGAGCGAAACCCAGGCCGATTTTACTGAAAGAAGCGAACGGTTTTAAGTTTGATATTAATGATTTAAAAAAATTAGTAAACAAAAAAACTAAGTTATTGATTTTAAACTCCCCTTCCAATCCGACCGGCGGAGTATTGGAAAAAAAGGAGATGGAAGAGATTGCCAAGTTGGCCAAAAAATTTGATTTTTATGTTTTGGCTGATGAAATTTATTCCCGGATTGCTTTCGGCGATAAAATGCGGCAAGCCAGTTATCAAGGCAATAAATTTAAAGTAACGGAGAGTATTGTCAGCCAGCCGGGAATGTCCCAAAGAACGGTGATTTTGGACGGGTTTTCCAAAACTTATGCGATGACCGGTTTACGCTTAGGTTATGCGGCCTCAAAAATTCCCGGTTTCAGCGCCAAGTTTTTAACTTTTGCGATTAATTTTTGGTCAAACCTGCCGGTCCCCTGCATGAAGGCGGCAGAGGCGGCTTTAGATAAGGACCAAAGTGAAGCGCAGAGAGAGATTAAGCTGTACCAGCGGAAGCGGGATGTGATTGTGAAAGCTTTGAATGAAATCGAAGGAATTAAGTGCCATAACCCCTTAGGTTCGTTTTATCTGTTTGTCAATGTGACCAAGGCTTGTAAAAAATTGAAACTGAAAGATGCTGAAGCTTTAAGGAAATATCTGCTGACTTACGATAAGAAAGGTAAGCGGGGCGTGGCGGTATTGGCGCGGCAGCATTTCGGGAAAAAATTACCAGGAGAAAAGGAAGAGTATATCCGGATTTCCATTGCCGGAAGCCTGCCATCGTTAAAAGAAGCAGTGAAGCGGATTAAAGAAGCTGTGATAAAATAAAGGTACTCTGCCGGATGGTGAAATGGCATCACAGAGGCCTTTGAAGCCTTTGTTCTAGGTTCGAATCCTGGTCCGGCAACAGATTTGGATTTTTTGGATAATTTTTCGCGTCGGTGCGGGTCGACGCGAATACATTCCAGCCTGGTGAAGCGTAATCTACCAAGAGCTTTTGGTTTTGTAAAAACAGGTTCGAGCTGACAGTTTTTGCCATGAATGCCAATTCATGGTCATTATTTTTTGCGCGCAATATTTTACAGGCGTGAAACGCCTGTTCAATCCACTGCGAAAAAGGTTCGAGCCAAGTATTGCCTGTGGTGTTAATCTCTTTGAGTTTGTCTTGTAAATCTGCCTTAGCTTCGATCATTTCATTTTTCTTTTCCTGGTAGGTTTGGGGGTCGATCAATTTATCTAAGTAGGCTTCGAGCAATCGGTCGAGCTTGGTTTCGATAGTTTTTAATTCTTGGGTCAAGCCATTAATTTCCACCTGTGATTGTAACTTGGCTTCCTGGCGGTCTTGGTCCAGCCAAGCAAGAAACTTTTTGTAAGCGGTTTGGTTTAAGCTGACTTTTTGGATAAGCTGGCGGATTTGAGCCTTAATCTCCTCTTTGGCAATATACCGCTGCTTACACTGGCCTTTTTTCTTAGAACAACGGTAATAGGTGTAAGTGACGGCATTGTTTGTTCGGGGATAAAACTTGGTATGTTTTTCAGCGGTGATTGATGAACCACACTCTTGGCATTTAATTAAACCTAAAAAGTCAAACTCGGATTTGATCAAGTCTTCCCGCCGGGAATGCTGTTTGACGATTTTTTGACAGCGGTCAAAAAGTTTCTTGGGGATTAATGGCTGGTGATTCCCCGGAAAGAGTTCGTTGTTAAAACGCATATAGCCATAATAAAACGGGTCAATTAAAATCCGCTTGATTTTATCCAAGTGTGGCTTAACTCCGGAAGTATTCTTAATTTTGTTTTGGATAAAAAACCGACGGATATCCACATAAGTATATTTGCCGGTTGAGAAAAGGTGAAAAGCCTTGGTAACAAACTTAGCTCGATCTTTATCCAGATAAATACTTTTATCAGCTTTGTTGTTTAAATAGCCAAACGGAGCTTTGTTCGCCCAGTCACCGCGGCGAAGTTTTTGCCGGTTTCCCCGCTTGACGTTTTCGCTCAAATT
>CAZDQA010000052.1:0-1898 GCA_964507605.1 uncultured Pseudomonadales bacterium
TTAAACGTCGTTACCCCCAACCCCGGCCCGGAAACACTGGAAGAACTTTAATTTTCCTCAACTAAAGCTCCAAACCACAAATCAATAAGATTAGCGGCTTTTCGTCTAGCTGTTGTATCCACTCCTTTATAATCAGTTTCTTTGAGATATCTTCTGATCTTTCTTACTGCAGTTAATTCTTCTTCTGTTGGTTGATATCCAACCATCACATCAAACACTGCTTCGCCAAAATTAACCCATAGATCTCTCTTTTTTCTGATGCATTCGAAGCCTCTGACCTTAACCGGAGAATAAACACTATTTTCTCGCGATGGAAACATTACTTCTGGAATTGGATCATCTAACCCTTCGGGTTTTTCGGATCTATACTGCAAAAATAGGTCCCTTAGCTCACTTAAACCTATAAAAAAATTTTGATATTTTTCCTTAAAACTTTCAACATCTGAAACATAAAAGCTTAGGTCTTGCCTCCATCTACCCTCTTCACATAAATCATTCAATAAATTCTCTGCAGCACTCCTTCCAATTAAAATTTGAAAAATATTGACATGTTCTTGTAATCCAATCTGTCTACTGACTTTCTCCATCTTCGCCTCAAGCCCAGCATAGTGCTCAATATAGTGCTTCATAATCTGTGTTTCTTCATAAAGCTCTCGGTTTTTTTGATAGGCTAACCACTTGTAGACAGTTTCCATGGGGACTGTATTCTGACTCTGCCAATTCATTAGAGGATTTTCCAACTTTTTTAGTGATATTAGAGGCTTCAATAGTTTTTCCCATTTCGAATTTTTTAACCTTTCTAAAACAGCATAAGCTCCAAAATTATCGCTTTCTTTAGCATACTTAACTCCCAATCTAAACACCTCAAACAATTGTTCAGGTCTATAAATTTCTATTAACTTGTCAAAATATCCTAAAAACTTCTCCGGTAAGTACTGCTGGTAGGTGTCTTTCCAACGATGGTCATATGCCAATGACAGGGCAACAAACCTAACCGCTTCAGGAAGTAAATTTAACTGCTGGTCATCGCTGTTAATAAAATACCAATCATAAGTTGGGTTTGCTCTTGTATGCCCTAAAAGATAAAGGATCTGATCCGCTGCTACTCTTAAATTTTGGATCGAACAAAATTCCCTACTGTTTTCCCTCTGTACTCCATAATCAAGCCGCACTACATCGCCGTTTGTTCTGAGAAAATAATCCGTGCCTTTCTCATCTTTAATTGCTATCCCGATCCCACTAACCATCTGGTGCAGTCTGACTAATTTTCTTGCTGTTTCTAATTTTTTTATTAACGCTTCCTTTTCTCCTAACTGCTTAAATTCATCTGGACCTATGTGATTGTCTGCCTCTGGATCAAATTTTAATAGTGTACTATTTACTTCATCAGCCGCAGTTGCCTTTCTAACTTGAATCGCCTCGCCATTTCTTAACCGCCTAACTTCCTCATCACTTATCACTATTCCCATTGCTCCGACTGCATAATGAGCCGTTTCCTCTCCATATGTCTGATATAAATCGTGATAAATAAATATCTCGCTTCTTAAAGATTTTAAACCTTCTTCTATTTGTAAACGATTTAAACGATCGCTGTTTATTATTTTAATCACATACTCATCTCCTTTTTCACTCCTTACAATGAGTTTGTCTGTTTCTGTTCCCCGCCCCAAAACTCTATCCATAGCAATAGTGCCTGGCGCTTCCTCTAACGGCATTGATCCGATTATTAGATCCTGTCTCCATTCGGTCCGCGGTTTAGTCCTATATCCACCATCTCTATCAAGATCATAATAATTAATTAATCTCCCGGGCTTTTCTACTTCTCTCATTAAAGTAATATCGTCAATTCTCCAGGGCTCAACAACTGGTTGTTGTTTTAATCCAAACCTATCAACTGA
>CAZDQA010000052.1:1998-5984 GCA_964507605.1 uncultured Pseudomonadales bacterium
CAATTCTCCAGGGCTCAACAACTGGTTGTTGTTTTAATCCAAACCTATCAACTGACTCAACAATATTGTCCATAAACCATTAGATATGAATCTAAGAATTTGATAAAGGCTGTAGGCCGGGCAGGACTCGGACCTGCGACCCTCAAGGTATAAGCTTGATGCTACCACCAGCTGAGCTACCGGCCTATTTTAGTATTTTATCACAACCCACCCTCTCACATCTTCGACCGGTTCATGATCTCTGCCTCAATCACATTCACATCCCGGGCATACTTTAATCTCGACAACTGCTTGACCATCTCCGCCATCTTCACGCCTCTGGCTTCTTTGGCCTTGCTCATATCTTTGGTCAAATCCAACGAAAAAGGCTGCACCGGTTCATTATTCACAATCGTTTTAATATAAGCATTAAACCGCTCCACATTAATTAAATCTGTCTCCGAAAACACCGGTTGATATTCATGCTGTAAATAATTAGCGTCATTCACTCCCACCCTAAATGAAACCAAGGTGCCCACGTTGCCAAAAATCGCATTTTTCACTTCCTCTTCCATCTGGCCGATAAACTGATTGGCCACGGTCAAAGCCAACCCAAACTTTCTCGCCTCAGATAAAATCTGGGCAAAATCCGGCGTGGCAAAGTTCTGAAACTCGTCCACGTAAAGATAAAACGGCTTTCTTTGTTCTTCCGGAATATCCTGCCGGCTCATCGCCCCGATCAGAATCTTCGGCACTAAAATCAATCCCAAAAACTGGCTGTTCTCTTCCCCGATCCTGCCTTTGGCCAGATTAATCAGCAAAATCTTTCCCTCATCCATTACCTTCCGGAAATTAAACGCGCTCTCTGATTGGCCGATAATATTTCTCATCATCTTATTGGTCACAAACCGGCCGAACTTAGAAACAATATAGTCCAGCACTTCCGACTTATGAAAATCGCTCGTTTGGGCAATCTGGTCTGTCCAGTACCGCCGCACCATCGGATCTTTCACTTTAGGCAGCAGTTCCTGCACATACCGGGCATCGGTCAATACCCGCACCACTTCCACAAAGGTATTGCCCGGCTCGCTCATTACGGTCAGCATCGCATTTCTGATCGCGTGCTCAAATCTTGGCCCGATAATACCGGTTTTATGCGGATCATAAAGTTTGTACATCAAGCCTACAATCGAAGTGGTAATAAAATGTTTTTCCTCTTCGGTCTTGGCCTCAATCATATTCAGTCCCATCGGCCGCTGGGTATCGCTCGGATTAAAATAAATCACATCCTCTGCCCGCTCCGGCGGGATCATCTCCATAATCTTTTCCACCGTGTCGTGCGGATCAATAAAACACACTCCTTTGCCGGCCCGGATATCCTGCATAATCATTTCAATCAGCAGTTCTGACTTGCCCACCCCGGTCTTGCCGATAATATAGGTATGCCTTAACCGGTCATCTTCGGAAATATATACCGGCCGGGTCACTCCCCGGTAAACGCTCTTGCCCAAAAACAAACCCGTCCTGGGAATCAAAGCCGGCGCCGGCGCCCGTTTGGCATTCAGCCAAAAAATATGCGGCGTCTCAATGCTTTTATTGGGAAAGTGGTAAATCGTCGCCAACTCTTCAGTTGATAAAATGCTTTTTGCGCCAAACAGCGGCTGGTATCGGTAAATAAAATCAATCATAAACAGTTTCTTCAGTCTCGTTTTGACTTTAGTAAAACTGTTATGATCCGAGTTATATTGGCTGAAAGACGAGGTTAAGTTGGACAAATGGGCTTCTGCCGACTCTTTAGTATTCGACGAGACCACCATTCTAATCGTTGTCTCAAACCCCGGCTTACTGCACTTGTTTTCAATCTCTTCATAAGTTTTCGGGTCAATATTATACTTAGCTGTTTCCGGATCAGCTTCCTCCTTTTTAGTTTTGGAGGTAAACGACCGGCCGGCCTTTTGCCACTTACTGCTAGCTGGTGAAATCAACACCTGGACCACTGCTCCTTCATTATCGCCCATCTTCGCCAACCCGGCTGTCAGTGAACTTAACGGATCGGTCGGCAGATCTTTAAATATCTGAATCGGGTAAAACGAAGCATTGGAGAGTTTCATCGCCGCAAAGGCCACCTTGCCGTGATCGCTGAAGACATTGTATTCATCTACTTCTTTGACGTCCGCGCCCGGATAAGTCCCGTGAATCTGCTTTTCCACCAAATCCTTCAACTTTTCCGGCACTGACACATAAAAGCGGATGTCTTCTTTTTTAGCCACTATCTCAAAAGATAGATGGTCTTGCGGTTTTAAAAACCCTAAGAAACCGCCGCTTTTTTTAACACTAAAAAGTGAAGCAAACATCTGTTCCGCCCCGTCAATTTTCACCTCATTGTCCCTGGGCACCGCTACCTGTAAAACCACAAACTCCAGTGATCTTTTTTCCCGGTCTTTAAACTTTAACCAATGCATCAATACATAACCCAATCCCACCAGCATCACTATGCCTAAACCCAACAAAAAGGCAATGAAAACCAAATATTTTGCCTGCGCGATTAATGCTGTTATTTGATCCATTATTTTCTCCTGTAAGCCACTTTATTACCAAACATCTTCACCATTCTAATACACCATTCTGCCAGCCACCTAACGCTGTCCAACACTTTATGATGTAAACCCTTATCCACCTCGTCTTTAGTTAAAGGCAGGATTGCTTTAAATTGCTGTCCTTGTCCGCCTTTGGCGGAGTCTAGTATTACCTGGCCGGTTTGATCATCAGTTACCGGCTGCTGCAACTGACTATCCTCTTTTTCCACCTTTTCCAGCCAGCCTTCCACTTCCGGCTCCAAATCCACCTGCCGGGTATACTCGGTAATCGGCGTGACTTCCTGTTTTCCTTCCCTCTCTTTACCCACACCCGGTGTTATCGGTGTCTGTGGAGTCTGTTTATTCTGATCGTCACTATTGGGCAGGTCGGTCATGAACTAATAATAACACAAAACCTGCTTCTCTTATTCCTTAACTATTGTCAACTGACCACCCTGAATTGCTTCCACTACCTGACTTAACCCTAAACAAAATTCACTGGGCTTACGGTCTATCATCAAACCGTCCGGACTATATATATCAGCTTTACTGTCCCCTACCCTTTTTTTAATAGTATATAAGGTTCTCGCGCCACCCATGCTGATGTCCACAAAAAGAGAATTTTTGAACAACAGAGATTTGTGTTTTTTATATATTCTGACTTCCGTATCTACCCCTTCCCAATCCCCTGTAAAATCCGCCGCCATAACATCTGAAACACTAAATACATCATCGATATCTTTTGCAACATGAGGTTTTTCCACTCCCTCTCTAGTTAAAATATCTTCCAGTTGATTTCTAGTTTGCAATAATTCTCGCTCTTGTTGTGCCAAATTTTCTGCTCTCCTGCTTGGTCCAGTCACTCTATCCCATATTGCTTCTAAAGCCATATTTTCTCCTTTTATCCTTTTATATTTTATACAATAAAGTCTGCCCAAAGGCAGACTAATAACCTGTAATATATGCGCTTTTGTCTTGATTGTCAATAATCCAAACCTTTAACTGCTTTTATCCCTTTATCAAACGGGTGCTTGATTTTTTTCATTTCCGTTACCAAGTCTGCCCGTTCGACCAGCTCAGGGCAAGCCCCCCTGCCGGTTAAAATCAGATGAGTTTTACCTCTTTTATTAATTAAATTAGTTAATTGATTTAAATTAATTAACTTATCATGAACCGCATTGTTGACTTCGTCTAAAATTAATACATCCACTGTTTTCATTAACTTCTTTGCTTGTTCCAACGCTTTTTTGGCGGCGCTCTTGTGCTGAGGCAACGAAGCATTATCTCCGGGCAGTTTATAAAACCCTTTCCCTATTGCATACATCTCCAAGCCTACAAGGTCCAACCTTGTAGGTAAAACTTTTTCTTTATACCAGCTCACCCAGCCAACCTTCATCCCACTGCAAACCGCCCGCACCGCCACGCCCAGCG
>CAZDQA010000053.1:0-5637 GCA_964507605.1 uncultured Pseudomonadales bacterium
TGCCCACCTTAAACGGCTGATTATCCAAAACTAACTTCACCCATAACTTCGCCAGCCAATTTCCTTTACCATACCAGTAAAACACCAAGCGGTTTTTTAATAAGTTTTCCGGCACCAGCGTCGGCCCGGACACCCCGCCCACTTCCGGATGATCTTGGAAAATTTTAATTAAATTTTTGGCCCAGTCTTTATCCAAGATTACATCATCGTCTATCCAGGCCACCACTTCACCCTTAGCTTTCCGCCAACCCAAATCCCTGGCTTTTACCAGCGGTGATTCCTTCATTATCAATATTTCCATGTCCTTAAAACTCTGCTGTTTTAAACTCTTCAACACTTTTTTTAAACTTTCCGGCCGGCCGCTGGTGCAAATAATTACTGATAACTTCATCTCTTTAGTATACTATTTACACAAGGACCCAAATAACGCTTCATACTGCTTAGCGATCCTATCCCAGTTAAATTTTTCCAGCCACTTTTCCGGAAGGGTGCGACCCTTCCGTTTTTTTAACGCCAACTCTAACTTATTCGGATACTCTTTCCCCCAAACATCTTTGACAAAAATACCATGCTGTCCTAAAATTTCCCGCCTTAATTCATCATCAGTCGCCACGATCGGCAAACCTGAAACCAGCGCTTCCAAATAAACAATCCCGAACTCTTCCGTTGACTCACTCACAAGGCTAAATACATCGGCCCCTCGATAAATTTCCGGCAATTCTTCATACCTGGCCTGAATTCGTTTGAATCGTTCGCCCAGCAACTCCGTCCCCAACTTTTCCCATTCTTCATTCCCTCCCACCAGCAATAAACTCCCTCTTTTCAGCCGGCTGACTGCTCTAATCGTCAACTCCACCCGCTTATACTCATTTGGCCCGGCCACGCATAAAATCAGCGGCCGCTTCATATTAAATTCCCGTTTTTTGCCTTCCGGTTTAAACTTTATTAAATCCACTCCGTGCGGAATTATCTCCACTCTTACTCCTTTACCATAAAATTTTTTCGCCCAAGCTGCATTTCTCTTGGTTGAAGCTACAAACACATCCGGCCGCATTAATAAATTCCAGCCGTCGCACCAGCCTAAACCCGCCATGCCCGTTATCACCATCTTATTCTTTTTATGCCAGCAATAAATCCTGGTTAATAAACTTTGCCAGCCGCCGTTTACCGGCATAATTATCTCTGCCCCGAATTTATCCGCCTCTTTTAAGGCCCGCCAGTTAAATTTATTTAAATCCTTAATTCCCAAACTAACCCCTGAATAAACATTTACCTGGTGCTCTTTTTGCCAACGCTTAGCCAACTCCTTCACCACTGTTTCCGCTCCCCGGTCAACCTGTCCGCTGGTAAAACTCAAAATAGCAATTTTCATAAAATCAGCGCCAAACCATAAACTAAAACCATTGCCGCGCTCATCACCGGATGCCAAAACCAAGCTAAATCCGGCTTCTTTAAAAATCCCCTGACTGCCGTTGCCAAGGGACCTACCACCGTTAAACTGTAAATTACAAACAAACCCAACCTCGCCATATCCTGATAATCTCTCACCCATTTATACCGCCTCATCTTCCTCTGCTCTAAATACAACTCTTTCATATACCTAAACCGCTTGCTTAAAAATTTTAACCACTTTTCTCCGGTATCATGGATAATCTCTTTTTTAACTACTACAAACTGATTCATACCTAAACTTACCAGATCATAAAATACATCAATGTGGGAAAAATACTTAACATCTACTTTGGCTTTTAATAACTTTTCCCGCCATACCAACACGCCATTATCCCCCAGCGTCGGCATATTTTCCTGATTAAACTTCACCAATTTAGTCTTTTGATTCTCGTTACTAAGATAACTTTGCCTGTCCGCCTTACCCATAAACCAGGCCACCGGATCATTTGCCCCCATCAAAGCAAAATAGCGGTTTAAACTCGTATCGGTTTTTCTATAAGCATATCGCCACGGATAAGCCCCGACTGCTTCCGGCTCTTTTTGCAAACTAGCAACCATTATTTTTAACCAATTTTTATCCGGCAGTATATTATCAGAAGCCATCAATAACACTAACTCCCCTTGCGCCTGTTTCAACCCAATCGCCTTAGCTTTTTCCGGATTACCAATTCTTTCATTAATAATCTTGCAATTATATTTCTTCAATATCTCTTTTGTTCCATCTGTTGAGCCGCCATCCGCTGTTATAATTTCCACTTCCCCTTGATAATCTTGGTTTCGAATACTCTTTAAACACACTTCAATCGTCCGGATGCTGTTAAAAGTCGGCATGACCACGCTGACAGATTTCATACTTTAATTGTATACTAGACTTTAATGATTCTAAAATCTTCGCTGATTATTTTCTCGGCTAACTTATTCGCCCACTTTTTAAACTATGCTTATCACCTGCTCGCCGGCCGCTTCCTTTCTCCCGCCGACCTCGGGCTCCTGGAAAGTTTTGTCGCCTTAAATTATTTTCTGGCCGTTCTCATCAGCACCTTCTCTTTAAGCATCATTCATCTGGTTAACCAAACCCCTCCGAACAAACAGCCGACGGTGATCTCCCAGCTGCAGCGCTTAAGCTTTAAACTGACCTTAGTTTTTTGGCTGATTTTCCTCTCTCTATATCCGCTGTTAAAATCCTTACTGCACCTGAATAATCCTTATATTTTTATTATCTTTTCCCTCCAAATCCTGTTTAGTTTTGTTCCCACCCTCTACTCCGGTCTGCTCCAAGCCAAACTCCGCTTCACCAGTTTTTCTCTTATTAATCTTCTTTCTCCGCTTGTTAAAATCTTGTCCGCTTTATTTTTCTTCATCATGGGTTTAAAAGTTTTCGGCGCTATTCTAAGCTTGGCCGTCACCAGTCTGGCTGCCGCTATCCTTGCTTTCCTGCTGGTTAAAAAACAGCTTCAGCTCCGGCCGGCCCGGCCGATTAAACTCCCCCGGCTCTTTTGGCAGTTCAGCTCGGCCGCCCTCATCACCAACTTAAGCCTAACTTCGCTTTACAACTCTGACCTCCTCCTCGTCCGCTTCTTTCTGCCTCAGCAGGCCGGTTTCTATGCTGCTGCTTCACTCCTGGCAAAAATCATCTTCTTTATTTCCGCCGCCGTCTTAACCGTGGCCTTCCCTATCTTTACCCTCCAGGCTAAAAATCCCGCCAGGTTAAAACGCAGTTTTTCCCAAAGCTTAGCTTTAATTACTATCCTGGCTTTTCTGGGCACCGCTCTTTATCAACTCTATCCTGAGCAAATTATCAAACTCTTTGCCAATCCTGCTTACTCGCCGGCCGCAGTTTTTCTGCCCGCCTTTTCCTTGTTTATCTTCTTTTTTACCCTTTTCAACCTCTTCTCCCAACTCCTATTAACTATTGATAAACGCAGTGCGGCCGTCGCTTCGTTATCAACAGCATTGCTCCAAATCAGCCTGATTGTCTTCTTCCATCAAAACCTGCTCCAGATCATCCACAACTCCACTGCTAGCGCTCTGACTGGACTAATCGCCGCTATCGGTGTTACTCTCAAACTGCTTTATGCCAAAACCTAAACTAATTTCCGTGATTATCCCCGCTTGCCTGCAGGAAAAAAGCATTGTTAAAGATTTAAGCCGCATCCAACAAGTCCTAGCTCAAATCCGCTATCCGGTAGAAATCATTGTTGTCGTTGACGGTCAGCTGGATAAAACTTATCAGCGCGCCAAAAAGTTAGCCTCCTCCCAGCTTAAAGTTTATTTAAACAAAACCCGCCAAGGTAAAGGCTACACTGTCCGCTACGGCATGTCCAAAGCCAAGGGCGACTACATTGCTTTTATCGATGCCGGCATGGAAATCGACCCCAACGGCATCTCCATGCTTTTAGAACACTTGGAATGGTATAACGCTGATATTATTGTTGGCTCTAAACGCCATTTAGCTTCCGTAGTCAAGTATCCCTGGGACCGGAAAATTTTAAGCTGGGGTTATTATTGGCTGGTCCGCCTGCTTTTTAACGTCAAAATCAAAGACACTCAACCGGGCATTAAAATCTTTAAAAGAAAAGTCTTGGAAAAAATTCTGCCTAAACTGCTGGTAAAAAACTATGCTTTTGATATTGAAATGCTCTCGGTCGCCCACCGGAAAGGCTTTACCCGCATTTACGAAGCGCCGATTAAGCTTAAGCACCGGTTCGGCTCAGTTACTGACGCCGCCACTTTAAACACAATTTGGCATATGCTTTATGACACGCTCGCTGTTTTTTACCGTTTGAAGATATTGCGCTACTATGATTAGCGTTATTATTCCCTGTAAAACCAAGGCCGATCTCTGTCCCGAACTCCTGCCGGCCTTAAAATCTCAAACCCTTAAACCTTTAGAAACTTTCCTTGTTACCGATAAGCTCTGCCCCGGCAGTCCGGCCGAAAAACGCGACTTTGCCGCCAAAATATCCGTAGGTTCGGTTCTTGCGTTTATCGATTCCGATGCTTACCCGGATAAACACTGGCTGAAACACGCCCTAATTCACTTGCGGTCTCCTCAGGTCGCTGCTGTCTGCGGTCCGGGTTTAACCCCGCCAACTGATTCACCCCGCCAAAAAATTTCCGGTTTGGTCTGGTCAACCAAAATCGGTAGCGGACCTTATACTTACCGTAACCGCCAATCTTCATCTTGTTTTGTCGACGACTACCCCAGCTTTAATCTTCTGGTCAAAAAAAAAGACTTCTTGGCCGTCAATGGCTTTGATACTCAATTCTGGCCCGGTGAGGACACTAAGCTCTGCCATGACTTAGTTTATAAATTAAACCAGCAGATTCTTTATCATCCGGATATTGTTGTTTATCACCACCGCCGGCCGATTTGGCTTCCCCATCTTCAGCAAATCTCCCGCTACGGCTATCAGCGCGGCCGGTTTGTCAGGCTTTTCCCCCAAACCTCTCTCCGCCCGGCTTATTTCCTGCCTCTGTTTTTACCGCTGATTTTCCCTCTTTATCTTCTCGTCTTGTTTTTTACCGCCATTATCCATCGCTCCCTTCTCTTAATTCCGGTCATCTTCTTAACTCACCTCACTTACGCTCTATATTTCCTCAAAGGCCTGCTATATCAACCTTAACAAAGGAGAGTCCTTTGTTAAAGAACATCCTGGTGAATTTTAATTAACTGGCTCAATTCTTTAATTAAATTATTTTTTGCCCAAATTTTTTGTTTTTCATCCAGTAATTCCCCCATTCCCTGCAACACACTCTCTCCTCTTTTTTTATTAATTCTCTTTAACATTTTTTGATAAAGTTTCTTAGGCGTTAATCCTAATCTTTCTTTAATTAATTGATAATTAATTTCCTCCGCTTCTAACTTACTCAAAAAATACCACGCATCAAATACATCCCGATTAGCAAACTTTTTCCTATCCGCCAAAGCCATTAATTTATTAGCCATCGCGTCTTGCAACCTCATTACCGGAATATTTATCCCGTAAAATGGCTTATCTTCAAACAAACTTTCCGATTTTCTCTTGGATACTTCAATCTTCAACTGCCTGTCACCCTTCCTATAGCTTAACAGCCAAAACAAAGTAAATCGCTTATCTGATTGCTTCCTAATCTCAAAATCTTTTTTAAAAATGCCCGTCATTTTATTAATCAGTTCATCTCTTTTAATCTTATCCATCTCCA
>CAZDQA010000054.1:0-5290 GCA_964507605.1 uncultured Pseudomonadales bacterium
GGCTTGATTTATAGTTTAACATATGGCACAGTTATCTTAAATGAAACAACTCATTGCTATCTTGTCATGGACATTGGCCACTGGCGCCACCCTAGCCTTAACCTTAGCCACCTATACTCATCTCAGCCAAATTACCCGGCCTTCTCATCGGCCAAAAATTGCCTATAATCAAACCGAAAATATCACCTCCCGCTCTATTCTGCCGGAAGTCTTAGGTGCTTTTACTTACTCGATTAAAACCGACGATGCTATCCCGGAAATAATCAAAAATTATCTCAAAAAATATAATTCCCCCTTACTGCCTTACGCCGACTATATTGTCACTGTTTCCCGGGATTACGGCCTTGACCCGCGTTTAATTATTGCCATTGCCCAACAGGAATCAAATCTCTGCAAAAAAAGCCCGGATGATTCCCATAACTGCTGGGGCTGGGGGATTCATTCCCAGGGAACTCTCAAATTTTTAAATTATAAACAAGCCATTGATGCCGTCGTCCAGGGTTTAGCTAAAAATTATCTTGGTAAAGGTTTGTCTACTCCGGAAGAAATTATGGGTATTTATACTCCGCTTTCTGATGGCTCCTGGGCTAGGGGAGTGCAACAGTTTTTAGATGAAATGAATTAGCCCCTAATACTAATTATAAACCAAAAAAAATCCATCAGTGTGCCCGGTGAGGCATTACCGACGGATCTAAAAGGAATAATAACATAGGTCTTATAATATGTCAAGTGCTATTATTATAGGAAAAATAATCGGCTGGATTTGCCGCATTTTCTTTAAAACCGGGGCTACGGCTCTACCCGGCTTAATCTCTCTTAAATTAAACCCCTCTTTAATTAATCAAATCGTAACTAACAATCGAATCCGATCAATTATCATCACCGGTACCAACGGCAAAACCACTACCAGCCGGCTCTTCGGCTCTATGCTTCAAGCTCAAAATACACCTTTCCTGCACAACCGCAGCGGCTCTAACTTGCTTCGGGGTATTGCCACCGCTTTAATTAATCAAAGTGATATTTTCGGCCGGATAAAAATCAAACTAGCCGTCTGGGAAGTTGACGAAGCCGTCGTCTTCACGGCCGTCAAACAACTGCAGCCAATGATCATCCTTTTCAATAATCTATCCCGCGACCAGCTGGACCGTTACGGTGAACTTGATTCTATTTTAAAATCCTGGCAGCAAAGTCTGTCAATCTTACCTGCCAACGCTCAAGTCATCATTAATCGCACTGACCAGCGCTTAAAACAACTCCATTCCCAAAAAATCATTTATTTTGGCCGACCACTCTCTTTAGGCCATTATCTTCAAGCCAATATCTTGGCGGCCCAAGCTCTTGCCCAAGCCTTAAAGCTAAAACCTGGTTCAATTAGCCAAGGTCTTCAATCCTTCCGC
The DNA here is from genome assembly GCA_964507605.1 of uncultured Pseudomonadales bacterium. Classification (GTDB taxonomy): domain Bacteria; phylum Patescibacteriota; class Microgenomatia; order UBA1400; family CG1-02-47-37; genus CAZYUF01. Next base: position 1,398 of record CAZDQA010000054.1, read on the forward strand.
CCTGCCTTTGGCCGGGGAGAAACATTTACTTTTAAGCAAAAACAGATAAAAATTTCCTTAGTCAAAAACCCGGCCGGTCTCAACGCGGTTCTAAACCAGCTTCAGGATCAGCGTCAGTTAAACCAACCCTTGCTCATTGCTTTAAATGATTTGCTTGCCGACGGCACCGATGTCTCCTGGATCTGGGATGCGAACTTGGAAATATTGAAAGATCGCCGCACCTTGCTCATTGTCAGCGGTTTAAGATCAGCTGATCTGGCTTTAAGATTAAAATATGCCGGCATTAAAGAAAAATTAATTCTGCTTGAACCCAATCTCAGCCGGGCCTGGGAAAAATTCATCGCTCAGCCCGGCCAAAACCACAATATTCTACCCACTTATACCGCCATGCTCAAATTGCGCCAAATTATTTTCCAACAAAAATTTGATTAACTGATGAAAATTATTATTGCCCATCTTTATCCTGAAGAAATGAATATCTACGGCGATCGGGGAAATATTTTCAGTTTGATTTACCGCCTAAAACAGAGAGGAATTCAAGTCCTGGTTAAATCCATCGGCCTGAACAGCCCGCTTCCCCAAGGAAGTTTTGATCTGCTGTTTGGCGGCGGGGGACAAGATAGTCAACAACAACTGATTGCCCAAGATTTATTAAAAAGAAAGTCTGTCCTTCAAAAAGCCTGCCAAAACAATATCCCCATGCTCACTATCTGCGGCAGCTATCAGTTATTTGGCGCATATTTTAAACCCTTTAGCGGCCCCAAAATGACCGGGATTGGCATTTTTGACGCCTATACCGTCGCCTCCAAACAACGTAAAATCGGCAATATTATCATTAAAACTAAGTTTGGCGATCTTATTGGTTTTGAAAACCACTCCGGTAATACTTTTTTGTCCGCTCCGACTTCACCCCTTGGTAAAGTTTTGCTTGGTTTTGGTAACAATGGTCAGGACAAAACTGAAGGCGCTGTTATCAATAATGTTTTTGGCTGTTATCTACACGGTCCGCTCCTGCCCAAAAATCCTCTTTTTTGCGACTACTTAATTCAATTGGCTCTGGAAAATAAATATGGCCCAATACAACTGGCGGCCTTAAATGATCAGTTAGAATGGCAAGCACACCTTAACGCTGTCAGCCGGACTAGGAAACTTCACCATCCTCTGTTAAAATACTTCTAGACCAGCCAGGATGGTGAAATTGGTAGACACGCAGGATTTAGGATCCTGTGGCCGCAAGGCCTTGGAGGTTCGATCCCTCTTCCTGGCACTTCGCTACGCTCAGTGTAAACACATTTGTAATTAATAAACCCCATAGTATATAATATCAACCTTATGAGAATTTTAACGTGGCTAAAACAACATCGCTGGCTGAGCGGATTGATAATTTTGATTCTATTCGGAAGCGGCTGGTTAGGCTATCAAAAATTCGGCCCCAAAAAACTGACCGATCAATATGAACTAGCCACCGTTACCCGTCAAAACTTAAAAAAAACTGTGGTTGCTTCCGGAAAAATTAAATCTCAATCTCAAATAGATCTTAAATTCCAAACATCCGGACAACTCGCCTGGGTCAAGGTCAAAGAAGGGGATAGCGTCAAGAAGTGGCAGGCGATCGCCGGCCTGGACCAACAAGAGCTCAAAAAAAACTTACAAAAATATCTGTTGGATTTTTCTAAAGAACGTGCTGATTTTGATGAAGACCTTAAAGTTACTTACCTGGACAAAGTTTTAACCGACACCATTAAGCGGATCTTGGAAAAAAACCAATGGGACCTGGACAAAGCCGTTCTAGATGTAGAGTTAAAGGACATCGCTTTAAAATATTCAACCCTGGTTTCTCCTCTTGCCGGCATTATCACCCATATTGATGTTCCTCTTGCCGGAGTTAATATTACTCCCGCCGCCGCAGTTTTTACCGTGGCTGATCCTGACCACCTGGAATTTGAGGCAATTATTGACGAAGTCGATATTGGTCTTATCCGGCTCGGCCAGCCGGCCCAATTAATCCTGGACGCCTATCCGGATGAACCAATTAACTTAACCGTTGATTCTATCGACTTTAACAGCTCGCTTGACTCCTCCGGCAGTACGGTTTTTCTGGTTAAATTCCAACTGGAGAATAACCCGGATCAAAAATTTAAACTGGGGATGAATGGCGAAGTCACTATTACCGTCGCCGAAAAAGCCAATGTTTTAGCTGTTCCTCTTTCTTCAATTCTGGAAAACGGCGCCGCCACAATTCAATTAGTCAAAGACAATACTTTAATTAATCAAACTGTCACCCTTGGCATAAGTTCAGATGATTTAGTGGAGATTATCTCCGGCTTAAGCGAAAATCAAACCATTGTTGTCAGTAAAAAATCCAAATAGAGGAATGAAATCACCGATTATCAGGCTCGAAAATGTCAGTAAAACCTATTTCTTGGGCGAAGAACCGGTCAAAGCCGTCGGCAATATTTCTTTGGAAATTTTTGCTAAAGAATACTTAAGCATCCTAGGCACATCCGGCAGCGGAAAATCCACCTTAATGTACTTAATCGGCCTGCTGGAAACCCCCTCCCAGGGAAAAATTTATTTAAACAACCGCAATGTCTCTCAACTCAACGATGTTCAACTATCCCGCTTAAGAAACGAAACCATTGGCTTTATTTTCCAATCTTTTAACTTAATTAATAAATATACTGTTTTAGAAAATGTTTTACTGCCTACTATTTATTTTAGAAACAAACTGGATTTTAATCCTCAAAACCGGGCTTTAGATTTGCTGGAAAAATTCTCGATTTTAAACAGAAAAGATTTCTTCCCCAATAAAATCTCCGGCGGTGAACAGCAACGGGTCGCCATTGCCCGGGCTTTAATCATGAACCCAAAGATTATTCTGGCCGACGAACCCACCGGTAATCTCGACACTAAAACCGGTCAGGATATTATGAAAATAGTCAGCAACCTTAATCGTGATTTCCATACCACGGTCATTACCGTCACTCATGACCACTCAATCGCTAAACAAGCCCAAAAATTAATCTATCTTAAAGACGGTTATCTAACAAAAAAGTATTTATGAAACCGATTATCATCATCCAGTATTTTATTGCCTCAATGGCTGCTTTTAAACGCAATAAAATCAGGACCATTTTGACCTCTTTAGGCATCATGATCGGTGTTTTATCGGTCGTCTTACTGATTGCTCTGGGATTAGGCTTAAAAAACTACTTAAAACAGCAGTTTGAAAGTTTAGGTTCTAACTTAATTATCATCTTCCCCGGCAATGTCTTTAATCAGGAAGCCGGCACCGGCGGCGGCTTTGGACCGGGTTTTGCCGGCGGCGCTAACTTCGATGAAAAAGATTACTTGGCTTTAAAAAAAATCCCTCAGGCTGATTATGTGGTGCCGGTTTTTTTCAAAAGTTCGGCTATCGAATCAGGCAATGCCAAATATCTCGGCTATATTCAAGCAGCCTCTGAGGATGTTTTTGATCTGTTAAATCTAAAACTATTAAGTGGTCGGTTATTTACCAAGTCCGATCTCCAAAAACGGGCCAAGGTGGGCGTTTTGGGTTACAGCTTAGCCGAAAAACTATTTATTACTCCCCAAAAGGCTGTCGGTAAAACCGTCAAAGCCAATAATCAGCGTTTTACTATTATCGGTGTAGTGGAGAAAAAAGGCGATCGGGAAATGGATAACGGCTTAATTATCCCTTATAAAACTTCCTTCGGCACTCTTAACCCCGACAAAACATTTTTTACTATCTACCTGGGGACTAATGATAAAACCAATGTAGAAATTGTTAAACAAAAAGCAAAAGAAGTTCTGTTAAAACGTTATAAAGCCGACGAGTTTTCCGTTACCGAACAAACGGAAATTCTCACCACCGTCAATCAGATTTTTACCAT
>CAZDQA010000055.1:0-5250 GCA_964507605.1 uncultured Pseudomonadales bacterium
ACATCGTATAACAGCTCGCCGTTTCTGTCTAAAATCTTCGTACTGAACCCCTCGCGTCTGACCACCTTATCCGGCCTGGGCAAATCCCGGGAATACCAGGCAAATAAAACCACTCCCAATAAAGACATGGTTAATAATCCAAAAAAGGACACCACCGCCAACAGCCTGACAACATCTGCCTTAGTCCTGATTTTATAGTTCCTGGAAAACTCCTTAATTTTGATCATTCGTTTTCGCCAAACCCTTTGCCAATTAGCCATAACTATAATATACTTCATTTTAACTTTATGACTCAAATCCAAAAACTGGATCTATTACTCGCCACCTATATTGCCGCCATTGTCAGCGCCGAACTCTTAGGCAGTAAAATTTTTCAACTCGGATTCTTAAAGGCTTCTGTTGGTATCTTTGTCCTACCGATCACTTTTACTATCAATGATATCGTCACTGAAGTCTGCGGCAAAGCCCGCGCCCGTAGTTTTATTAAAAGCGGCTTGTATGTTCTTATCGGTTTAGCCGCTTATACTATTCTCGCCCTTGTCTTGCCTCCGGCCAAGCGCTTTTTACCCACCAACGACGCTTACAACTTAATCTTTGCTAAATCCTTAAGAATCACTCTCGCCAGCCTAACTGCCTTCTTCTTAGCCGAACGTTTAGACGTTTATATTTTTGCCAAAATTCGGGAAAAGCTGGGAACAAAAAATCTTTGGCTAAGAAACAACTTATCCAACTTCATTGGTCAGCTTTTTGATACTTCTATCTTTATGTCTTTAGCTTTTTACACTCCGGGCAATTATTCGTTTATTATCTCTTTAATCTGGCCTTACTGGCTGTTAAAATGTTTAATGTCCGTCATCGAAACGCCGTTTACTTATCTGGGCGTTTCCTGGTTGAAAAAAAATTAAACCTGTGGTATAATACTGCTTATCTTTGAAAATTTAACAAAGCGAAGAAGGAGAATTTTTACACTCCAGAGCAGTCTCAACAAAATTGGGAATGGGTACGCCCATCATAGCGTTAGTGCGTGTCACATAAGATACAGAGCGCATCAACCATAAGAATTAATTAAACACGTGAGTTTAATTAACTGAATCAAGGTGGTACCGCCTTAATTGGCCCTTGAATACATCCAAAATTTGGGTGTACCCAAGGGCTTTTTTGTTGCCCTGCCAAGGCCCCGACGTTATGTCGGGGGACTGATCACGCCGGGACCAATTTAAATAATTAAATTAATTAATTTTTCACCCGCGCGCCAAATGCACCAGCCGGTCGATTTAAACCTCGGCCCCTTGGCAAAAAAAATTATATGAATATTGAAAAAATATCAGGATTTAGTGACGGCGGAGATTTTAGAGAATCTAATGGTTACGAAAAAACTTTAAATTGGATGCAAAAACACGGTTTAACTTTAAAAAGTTTGATTATTGATGGAACACCTATCCCTGAAGAATTAGGAGCAGTCACTCCTCCCGCTATTATCAACATTGCTCGCGTTTTTAATATGGAAAGTTTTAGAACTAAAATGGAATTTTTAAAACATCAACCTTTAAACATTACTATTACCGGAGTTTCTACCAAAGAAGGCCCTTTTGTTTTAGAAGATGCCTTTAGGTTAATTGGGTTTCAAATCAACAAAACTTCAGTTTTTGATCTTGATCCAACAATTTTGAATGAAATTAGAAAAGTAGATAGTCAAACTGTGGCTTGTTTTCACAAAGATGCCAGACAAACTGAATTAACAGCTAATTCTCAAGATATAGTTTTTAATGATCATATGGGCAACTGTTGTCCTCCGGAAATAAATGATGATTCTATTAGAGAAACTGCTCGCATTCTTAACCCAAATGGTTTGGCTATCGTTAGTATTACCTCTAGCGCTCTCCTAAATAAATCTGAAAATCGTCCGCTTATTCCCTTTAATCTAACTTGTCAGTTGTTAGATGAAAATGCACTTAAAATTCTCAATTCATCAATATTTGATTTGGCTCAATTTAAACAAGAAAGGCCTGATTTAGAAGTTGAATCTTTAAGAGGAGCAATCATTGAAATTGCCCCTTTAAGTTTTGTTGTTTTTGATAATAATCCTGAAGATCCCAGTGGTCACGGAGAGTGGTTTAAAAATATTAATGATCATTTGTTTGTTTGGTCAAAAAATAATTTAGAAATAGTTAATATTAATAAAAATGATGGTACTGATTCACATCAACCTAAATTAGCTTGCCGTCGCCACAACATAATTTTAAGAAAAAAATAATATGTCAAATCTTTCTCCTTTAGTTGCACCGATTATTCTGTCAACCACTATGGCTCAAAAAAAACCTGAAGGTGGCGGTTACAGCCGGATTGACAATCCTACCAGACTTTTACTGGAAAAGGATTTAGCGAAACTGGAAAAAGCCAAGTTTGCTCTGGCTTTTTCCTCTGGGTCGGCAGCGATAATGACTATCCTGGCAACTTTAAAGGCCGGTGATGAAATCATTTGCCATCAGGAAGTCTATGAGGGCACTTTAAGGCTCTTAACAAAAATTTTCTCAAAATTCAAAATAAAAGTAAAGTTAACAGATATTAATCATTTAAAATCTGTCAACCCTAAAACTAAAATAGTTTGGCTGGAAAACGTCACCAATCCGACTTTACAAATTATTGATGTTCAGAAAATCTGCCGAAGGCTAAAACAGAAAAATTTACTTATTGTTGTTGACAATACTTTTGCCACACCTGTTTTCCAAAACCCCTTGCTTTTGGGCGCAGATATCGTGATCCACAGCTTAACAAAATTTATCAGTGGTCATCATGATGTTACTGCCGGAGCTATTATGTTAAACGACAAGAAATTATTTAAGCAGTTGAAATTCCTTCAATGTACCATTGGGGCAGTACCATCACCATTTGATTGTTTTTTGATTCAAAGAAGTCTGGAAACTTTAAACATCAGAATGAGACAACATCAAGTCAATGCCCAAAAAGTGGCGAATTTCTTAAAATCACATCCTAAAATTTCTAAAGTTTCTTTCCCTGGTTTCTCCGGACTAGTGTCTTTTTGGATAAAAGGCAACAAACAAAAAACTTTAAAGTCCCTCTCCAGGCTAAAACACATTAAAATCGCTCATAGTCTCGGCGGAACTCAATCAACCATTATGCATCCCGCTTCTATGATGACTCTTTCTTCGCCGATCAATGATTGCTTAGTCCGACTTTCTGTAGGCTTAGAAGACAACCAAATTATTATTAATGACTTAAGACAAGCTTTGAGTTAAAATAAGTTTATGACCATTGACGAAGTTTTGACTAGGGGAGTGGAGCAAATTTTACCCAGCCGTGAAGGCTTAAAAAAATTGATGCAAGCCAAAAAAATCCGCCTTTACTTGGGTATTGATCCCACCGCCACCCGTTTACATTTAGGCCATACCGTCATGTTGCGAAAACTCCAGCAGTTTGCTGACCTGGGCCACGAAGCTATCCTGCTCTTCGGCACCGGCACAGTCTTGGTCGGCGACCCCTCTCAACGGGACAAAGGTAGAAAACTCATCACCCAAAAAGAAATCGACCAAAACATTGCCACCTGGAAAAATCAGGTTAAACCGATTATTGATTTTAACAAGGTAAAAATTAAGTTTAACGGCGACTGGCTATTAAAAATGAATCTTAAAAACATTATTGAGATTGCTTCCAAAATCTCAGCCATTCAACTCTTTAAGCGGGAAATGTTCCAAAGGCGGTTAAAACTCGGTGATACAGTTTATTATCACGAAACTATGTACCCGCTTCTGCAAGGCTACGATTCGGTAGTCATGGATGTGGACCTGGAACTTGGCGGCACTGACCAAACTTTTAACATGTTAATCGGCCGGGAACTGCAACAAAAAATTAACCACAAAGAAAAATTTGTTTTAGCCGGAAAAATGATCATGGGTACCGACGGCCAGTCGATGAGCAAAACTTCCGGCAACTGCATTTGGCTGACCGATACTGCTGAAGATATGTTTGGCAAACTCATGAGCGTAAGGGATGAATTAATGCCTGATTACTTCGAATTTTTTACTGATAAATCCCTGCCCCAAGGTGAACCGCTGACAGTAAAAAAACAATTGGCCCTAGAAATTACCAAACAGTATCATGGATTAACTAAAGCCCAAGCCGCCCAAAAACATTTTGAACAAACGTTTCAGAAAAAAGCGCCGGATTATAAACAAACAATTAAAGCCAAAGCCAATTTGATGCTGACTGTGGCTTCTTTAATCGGCAGTAATAGTGAAGCTAAACGTTTGATTCAACAGGGAGCTGTTGACATTAATAGTGTTAAAGCCAGAGACCCGGCGGCGGCGGTCCAAGTAGGGAATCGCTTAAAAATCGGTCAGAAAACATTTGTCAAAATCGTATGAGGTTAACTAAAAAACAAAGAAAGTTTTTCACCATTCTGGTCATCATCTCCAGTTTAAGTCTGCTGATCGGATCACTTTTGCCGATGTTTTATGCTTTCTAAATCCGCCCTGGAAAAACTGAATATTTTTTCCAACGAAGATTTGTTGCACCATTATCCCTTCCGCTACGAAGATTTAACTAACGCCGTTTCCGGAATAATTGTCAGCAGTCGCAATCTTTATACCAGATCGGGAAAAACTATTCAAAAAATTATCGTGAAAACTGATTCCGGCAATCAGGAAATTACTTGGTTTAACCAACCCTATCTAATCAAAACTTTAATTCCGGGAGCTAAAATCAGTTTCAGCGGCAATAATTATGAATTAATCACGGGGGGTCCGCTCATCCATACCGGCCGGCTGGTGCCGGTCTATCCGGAAACCAAAGGCGTTTCTTCCAAGTGGCTGCGCCGCCGCATCTATAATCTTTTGCAGCAAACAAAAATTCAGGACTGGCTGCCCGAACCAATCAGAAAAAAATACCATCTTATAAACTTAAGTTCTGCATTGCAGCAAATTCACTTCCCAGAAAATCAAGCCCAAGTTGATGCGGCTACTAAACGCTTAAGCTTTGACGAATTATTTCTACTCCAACTGGAGGCAATTGAGCATCAAAAAACCTGGAAAGGAAAAAAACTCAGCCATCAGCTTAATCTTGACCAGGAAAAAATCTTGAATCTGATTGCTTCATTGCCATTTTCTCTGACCCAAACTCAAAATCTCTGTCTCCGGCAAATCCTGTCTGACCTAGAAAAAAATCAACCGATGAACCGACTGTTGCAGGGCGAAGTCGGCTCCGGCAAAACCGTAATTGCGGCTATCGCCATGT
>CAZDQA010000056.1:0-5173 GCA_964507605.1 uncultured Pseudomonadales bacterium
CTGTCCCAGGAAAATTTCATGGCCTGTTGTCTGAAAATTGCTTTATTTTTTTTCTGCAGGCTTTGATTGATGGTCTGAGTGTAAAGATTAAGATCGGCGGGATCAATTAAACTGCCGGCTGAGCCAACCAGTTCTTGTCTGATCGGATCATTATTCACCACTACCGGTAGGCCGGAAGCCATGGCTTCCAGAATGGTAATGCCGTAGGCTTCAGTGGATTCAGACGGTAAAGTAAATAGATCAACCGAGCGGTAAACTGAGTCTAAATTCTGATAATCAACCTGGAGATTTTGATAGCGGGTACCTAATATTTTTTTACCCAGCCGGTTAATTGATTCTGACTGAAGGCCAACCACCAACAAACTGGCACTGGTTTGTTTAACGGCTTTGATGGCCAAATCAACCCGTTTATATTTTTCCGGGCCGGCGACGCATAAAACAATCGGCGGTTTTAAGTTTAAGGGAAACTTTTTACCTTCAGGTTTAAAACGATTAGTGTCAACGCCGATAGGAATGACGCTCAACCTGGCCTGGGGATTAATGGTTTTAGTCCAAGAGGATTGAGCTTGTGTACAGCAAATAAATTGATCAGGATTAAGCCAGAGGTTAAGTTTGTCGATCCGGCCAATGCCGGCAAATCCGGCTAGAATTAATTTGGTTTTAAATAAAGAACAGAAAATCTTGGAAAATAAACTCATCCAGTTGTTGTTTAAAGCTATTAATATATCCGGCGGATCAGAAAACAGGAAAAATAAAGTTTTTAAGCTAAAAAAAGCAATAGCCAGGGGATTTAAAAATTTACCTGGCATGACTATCCGATCAGTTTGCTCTTGATAAACAACAACTTTAAAGCCGGGCTTAGCCCGGGAGCTAAGTTCGCGAACAAAAGTTTCCACTCCCCGATTAACAAAGCCGCTGTAATAACTTAATATTGCTGTTTTCATACCTTGGCGCTTAGAGCAATACCGGCCAATAAACCATTAATGATGATCAGGGTTGAGGCCAGAGCCAAGGCGGCCCCAACTGCTCCGGATTTAGGAATGAAGATTAAATCTAAACTGACTAATAAACTTAACTGAAGCAGATTAATGATTAAAAAAACCTTAGTTTTATTAACTGCATAAATCAAGTGGGAGGTATAGGGAGCGCCGGCAATAAAAGCAGCAAAGCCCAAAGACAAAATTTGCAAAGGCAAAATAGATGATAAGTATTTTGTCCCAAAAATAAATTTAACCAAGAAAGGAGCTAAAGGAATTAATAATAATACCAAACAACCCAGCCCCAGGGCCAGCTTAGCGGCTTTATACAGGTAAGTTTTTTTCTGGGAAAAGTCAGGAAATGAAGCAAACCGGGGAGCAAAGACTAAAGACAAGGCTCCGGCTAGTTGCAGGACCGGCATAAAAAAACGAAAAGCCGCCTGATATATTCCGGTGGCTTCCGCTCCGGATAGTTTTAAAAGAATAACTGAATCAATCCGGCCGTGAACAGCGGCAATGATAAAGCCAAAAGTCAGCCATTTTTGAAAAGAGAAAAAGTGAGATTTAATCTTGGGAGTGATTGAGGCAGACAAAAACTTCCAGGAAACCATTAACGCCCCAATTAAAAAGGCAGTCAGAGCACCAAAAAGATATGACAGTAAGGCAGTAATTACGGTTAGTTGAGCTAACCCATAGAAGCCTAAAACAGAGATTAACCTTACCAGACTGATAGTTACTTCTAAAACAGAATCGTGGAAAAACTTCTTTTGCGCCTGCAAGAGAGATTTGGGGAATCTGAGTAAAAAGACAGCCGGGATAAAAAAAGAGACAACTAACAAAGGCTGGGTTAATTGTTGATGTAAAAAGGGAGATAATGCTTGAGAAATTAAAATAAACAAGCCGGTAATTCCCAGCCCTAAAATGATTTTGAGATAAAAACCGAACTTAACAAAACCTTGGCTTAAAGCATTGTTTTGGGCAGCAAATTTAACGATCGAACCGCTGATGGCCAATTCAATCGAGTCAATCACAATAATTCCTAAGGCAAAGGCAGTAGTGTAAAGACCAAAACTGGCCGGGCCTAAAATTCGGGCAATTAAAAAAATACAAACTGTGGCTAAGACAGTACTTAAGCCTGTGCCAATAGTAACAATACCGGTATCTTTAATTGTTTGGGGGATCTTCTTCATGAAATCAGGAAGTTTTAGCAATGATTAAAATACCGATAATAATGACAAACAGCCCCACCCATCTTAAGGTCGGGACTGGTTCTTTAAGAAAAATCTTCGACATAATGACGGTGACCACATAAGAAAAAGCCACTAAAGGATAAACAAAGCTGAGTTTTTCTTTGGATAAAACCATGAGCCAGAGGATTAAACTGGCCCCGTAAAAAAACAATCCCAATAAAACAGTCGGGTGGGTAAAAGTTTTGATTAAGTTAAACTGCCCCAGTTTATTCATGCCGATCTTTAAGATTAACTGGCCGACGGCGGCTAAAATAATAGGCAGAAAAATTAACAGAAAACGCATAGTATGATAGTATCATGTTAATGTCTACTTGTCTTGTTTCCGGCGGTGCCGGTTTTATCGGTTCGCATTTGTGTAAAAGTTTGCTTAAAGACTGTTATAAGGTGATTTGTTTGGATAATTTTTTAACCGGCTCCAAAGAAAATGTTGAGGAATTAGTGGAAGACAGTAATTTTTTGCTGGTGAATACTGATGTCACCAAAAAACTGCCGGAGTTAATTATTGACTGTAAAATCGAGTATATTTTCCATCTGGCCAGTCCGGCTAGTCCCAATGAAACCAGCGCGATTTCCTACATGAACTTTCCCTTGGAAACCATGGATGCCAATTCTATCGGCACCAGGAGACTGCTGAGGCTGGCTAAAAGCAAAGGGGCCAAGTTTTTATTTGCTTCCACTTCCGAAGTTTACGGCAATCCCCAAGAGCATCCGCAAACAGAAGAGTACTGGGGTTATGTTAATCCAAACGGCATCCGCTCCTGCTATGATGAGAGCAAAAGATTCGGAGAGGCATTAACTTTTGTCTATGTAAGAAAGTTTAATGTTGATGCCCGGGTGGTGAGAATTTTTAATACTTACGGACCAAAAATGGCCAAAGGCGACGGCCGGGCCATAGTCAACTTTATTATTCAGGCTTTAAGAAATGAGCCAATCACGATTTACGGCAGAGGCAAGCAAACCAGAAGCCTGTGTTATGTCTCGGACATGGTTAAGGGATTAAAGGCAGCTATGTTTATTAACCAAACTAAAGGACAGGTGTTTAATTTGGGTAATCCGGAGGAATATACAATCTTACAGCTGGCGGAAAAGGTAAAAAAAGCCACTGGTTCTAAGTCTAAACTGGTTTATAAAGATTTGCCTGAGGATGACCCGGCCAGAAGAAAGCCGGACATCAACAAGGCTAAAAAGATTTTAAACTGGCAGCCGGAAGTCAATTTTCCCAGAGGTTTGAAGAAAACGATCAAGTATTTTCAAGAAACGCTTAAAGAATGAGCAGGAAAATTTTAGTGACCGGTAATGCCGGGTTTATTGGCTCTAATTTAACTAAAAGATTGCTGGAGATTGGCGAACAAGTGGTAGGAGTAGATAATTTTAATGATTACTATGACCCGAAAAGAAAAGAAAAGAATGTGGCGGAGTTTGCCAACAACCCCGGTTTTACCCAAGAACGGGCAGATATTTTAGATAAGGAAAAGCTCGGGTCAATTTTTTCTTATGCTAAGCCGCAAATAGTAATTCATTTGGCGGCAAGGGCCGGAGTCCGGCCGTCTTTAAAAAATCCTCAGCTTTACTACCAAGTGAATGTAGTCGGAACAAAAAACCTGTTAGATTTAGCTAAAAAGTATAAAGTCAAGCAGTTTATTCTGGCCTCTTCCAGCAGTATTTACGGCAATCAAAGTAAAACTCCTTTTTCCGAAGCTGATAAATTAGGCAAGCCTGTCAGTCCTTATGCGGAAACAAAGTTAAAAGCAGAGGCGCTTTGCCGGAAGTATAGTTTTCCAATAACAGTGTTAAGATTTTTTACGGTTTACGGGCCTAAAGGCAGGCCGGACATGGCGCCTTATTTATTCACCAAACGGATTTTAGAAGGTAAAACAATTACCCGCTTTGGCGACGGCTCAACTAGCCGCGACTACACATATATTGATGATATTGTTGAAGGCATAATCGCAGCAGTTAATAAACCTCAGGCCTATGAAATTATTAATTTAGGTAATAACCAGCCGGTTAAGCTTAATGATTTTATTGCAATGATAGAAAAAATAACCGGGGAAAAAGCTATTATTGAAGAACAACCCCGGCATCCGGCCGATGTTCCCCAAACCTACGCTGATATTAGTAAGGCGAAAAAACTGCTTAACTGGCAGCCAAAAACCGATCTGGAAACAGGCATGAGACGGTTTATTGAGTGGTATAAACTTAACCAAAAAGTTTAAATTTTTTCAAGCGGTCAATGACTTTGAAACTGTGCAACCAGCCAGTTCTTTTTAAATGAGTCGTGTGTAAATACCAGGTGTCAACAAATTCCAAGTTTTCCGGCTGATCCTGTAATTTTTTACCCTGATAAATATAAGCTTCATTGGGATATTGGCCGCTGACAACTAAGCCGGGTAGGTTTTTAATAGCCCTTATGTTTAAGTGGCCCTGCCAAGGGCCGATATGATAGCGGCCTTTAGCTTCCGAAACAAAATGGTGCAAGTCCCCGACGCAGTTTTTGGTTTTATTAACTAAGGCAATCGTGTTTGGGTCAGCTTTTCCCATTGCTTTAATTAATTGAATTAGATTTTCTTTAGGCCAGATTTCATCGCCGTCAAGAATTAAAAACCAGGGAGTTTGAGTGGCTTTAATCTGAAGATTGCGCAAGTTAACCAGTTGCTGGCGGTTACTCGGGCCTTTTTGGCTAAAAACAATTTTAGGCGAGTTAATTGATTTAATAATGGAGACAGTATTATCAGTCGAACCAGTGTCCCAAACCAGCATTTGGTCAACTTGGTCAATGACAAACAGTAAGGCCGTTTTAATCCAACTTTGTTCGTTTTTAACAATGGTGTGAGTGGTTATTTTAGTTGCCATAATCTAAGAGCGGATTTATTTTCCGGCCGGGGAAATTCTTTTAATAAGCGGCCGGTTAAATTTTCTGGCAGTTGATCATTAATATTGGAAACA
>CAZDQA010000057.1:0-4972 GCA_964507605.1 uncultured Pseudomonadales bacterium
TTAATAATCGGATCGAGAGTGGCAAAAGCGCTGGTTTCACTAAAACGCTGGCGGATAACCGGTGAGTTAAATTGCCACAAAATCGGCAATATTAGAATCAATAAAATTAAGCTGTTTTTCCAAAATTTTTTAATCCTGCCGGCGGCGGCTAAAACTAAAAATAGCAGCGGCGCAAGGATTCGATTGGCATGGTAAGCATACATTGATAAAGCCAAAGCCGGAGCCCAGAAAACACCGAGAACCAATAAGAATAAACCCAAGTTGGCTTCAAAGCCGGCCCGGGAAAGCTGAAGATGCCAGGGAGAAATAGCTAACAGCAAAGAGGCAATTAAAGCGGTACGTTTGTCTTTAATTAACAGGTAAACTAATAAAACTGTTAAAGTGCCAAAAAGGGCTGAGGGAAAACGGACAGCAAAAGTATTTAAACCAAATATTGCTACCGAAGGCACGGTGGCATAAAAGTAAAGACTGGGCTTGTAATCGCCAAAAGATTCAAAAGCAACTAAAGGCCAACTGTGGCCATGAAAATCTTTGCCTGTTTTTAAAATAGAGTAAGCATCATAACCAATGGCGGCTTCTTCCCAATAAGGAGACGGGGGGTTAGAACCCAGGTGATAAAACCTTAAAACCGCCGCCAAAATTAAGACGGCAATTAACGGTTTGGTAATTTTACTGATAGCCATAATAAACCAGCCATAGGCAGGTAGCGTAAAAATAAATAACTAAAAAATTTTAAAGGCAAAGGATTAAAAACCATCAGCTGTTCATTGACACGTATCCAGGGGGTGGTATCCACGATTAATAAAAGCAGAGCCAGGCTTATCATGGCTAGTTGATGCTTGATTGATTTAAACGGATACAAGGCAATTAAAGGCACGTACCATAGATGAAACGGCTGGGAAAAAATCTTGGCAGTAAAAAAGATCGTCAGGAAAAAAATTAAACTGATTTTGATTCTGCCGGCATAAGTATCCAGTTTATTTTTCTTCCCGTAAAACAAGACTAATAATATCGAAAGGGGGAAAATTACTGAGACTGCTTTTTCGGCGGCATCGGAGATTGGTCCTTGCAATTCATAGTCCGGCGGTTGGTCGCGCCTGGTTTCAGTGTGAGTGAAATAATTAATAGTCTCGACGACAAAACTGGGAAAGGCGGCATACTTGATTCCCCGCTCGTTATTGTAAACAAACATAACTCCCAAAGAAGTACGAAAGATTAGCAGCGGCAAACCCCAAACTAAAAGAAAACCGAAGATCATCTGCTTCCAGTCTTTTTTTAAAAAAACTAAGGCCAGGGGCGCAGTCAGCAACTTAATGCCGGTGGACAGCCAAAACAAAACCCAGAAAAGCAGTTTCCGGGAGAGATAAATAATTGCCAAAGCTAAACTGCCGGTAAAGACCCAGTCAATGCCTTCGTAGAAAAAATCTTTGGCAATCATCGGAGCAATTAAATAAAAACCCAGGCTTAAATACTTAGATATGGGTTTAGTTTTTAGCTTTATTAATGCCTTAAGAATAAAAACGAAAATAACTAAGTCCAGAATAAAAATCTGCAGGCGGTAGTTTTGATAGTAATGACCAATGCTGAGTTGATTTAAAGCTTCAGGCAGATAGAGCAAAGGAATCGTTAGCGGAGGATATTCATAAAGATGCTTAAAATATGGGGTGATGCCGCTTTGCCACATTTCGGCATAACGGCGATAGTCATGAAAAACATCAGAGTAATTAAGCGGAGGGTTTTTTAAAATATAGATCCGGCTGATTAAGAATAGTAAAAAGGCAATAATAAAAAAATAACGCCTGATCATAAAGTTTTAACAATTCTAAAAACTACCCGGCCGTCAGGAAAAAGAATTTCTTTAATTATATCAGGACTATCGGCAGGAATTTCTTCAGGCGAGCCAATAATTAGAGTATTGGTTTTCTTTTGGTCTTCCGGCCAATTAATGCTTCTAAATAAGTATTTTCCCATCGCTCCCCAGAAGACGCTTAAAGGCTCGCGATTTTGATAGAAATAGGTAAAAATATAGGATTGGCCGTAGAAACTGGTAAAGATAATTTTATCCACCTGATCCTCATTTTGACGGGCGAAAATCGCTGCTTCTTGATAACCATACTGCCAGTCCGGAGCCGAATAGATTGGGTAAACGAAAAAGTAATGATGAATGAAAAAAGCGGCATTGATAGCAAATATAATGATAATTACTCTTGACACTTTTGCCCACGATCGTACTAAAAAGTGTATGCCCAAGGCAGTAATAATAATCAAGGGCGGGAGAAGATTATAGGCGCGGAGAGGGTGAGGGACTTCCCTGCCGATCGCGGCCGGAATTGGCCCGACCACTAACCACCAAAGTAATAATTGGACCCATTGTTTTCGTTTATTTTTTAATAAATATATTAAACCAATAAGCAAAAATGGCGCTTCAATTAATAAAACCGGTCCGATTGTTCTAAGTTGCAGTCGCGGCATATTGCTGCTGCCAAAAAATAAATATTTGGGAGAATAATGAACAAGATAATTATTAATTATTTGAGTAATTAAAGGCGCCTTTAACGGTAATTTATTTTCTTCCTGGTCATAAAAAACAGATGTACCTTGGAAACGAACGGCGCTGTTTGATAAAAAAGTCTCTTTAATTAAGGGAATTAAAATAATTAGACCAAAAAAAACAGAAACCAGCATCCATACCCTTAATTTTTTAGATAAAATATGGCAACGATAAATAAAACTTAATCCCAATAAAAAAACCGGCACAAAAATTTTCGGGCTGTGGTAAGTGTAGATTGCCAGGATAAAGCTTAAGGCGCTCAACGCTAAGATTTTAGGATTTTTCAAAGCTTTCAGGAATAAATAAGTTCCCAGCAAGATGAAGAATAAGGCTAAATTTGGTTCAAAGGCCGGCCGGGATAAGATAACGTGCCAAGGAGTAATTGCCAGTAAAGCGGCCGCAATAATTCCCAGCTGTTTGTTTTTAAGTTCTAAACCTAATAAATAAAGCAAATAGACGCTGGTAATGCCGACTAAAACCGAAACCAGCCGAACCGAGATAGGATTCATGCCGAATAAACCGACAATCGGGGCAGTTAAATAAATATAAACCGGGGATTTGTAGTCGCCAAAAGATTTAAAACTTAAAGGCAAACGGGTACCAAACTCATCCCGGCGGGTATGGAAAATCGTGTTAGCATTCCAGCCAATCGCGGTTTCATCCCAATTAAGCGAAGGCGGATTAGAATTGAGATGATATAAACGCAAGGCGGCGGCCACAATAATAATTATCAGCAACAGCCACTTATTTTTCATGAAATCTCCCCAAAGAGTAAACTAATTTAAAACAGACAAAGACCGGTTCAAGAAAATCTTTCCAGGAAAGTTTGGACTCGCCTACTTGACGGTCTTTAAAAACAATCGGGATTTCTTTAACAGTAAAGTTATTTTTTATTACCCTAAAAATTGATTCCATGGAAATCGCTAAACCTTTTCGGGAATAAAGATTTTTTGGATCAATGGAAACTAAAGCCTGACGTTTGTAGGCTTTGAAACCTGAACCCATATCGGTTAATTTGATCCCCAGAATAATTCTAAAAACTATACCGGAGAGGCGGCTGACAAAGGTTCTAAAAGCAGACCGATCAGAATCACTGGCGCCGGGAAGAAAGCGGGAACCTAAAACTACATCCACGCCAGATTTTGATAACTCTTTAAGCATGATGGGAATATATTTAGGATCATGGGAAAAATCCGCATCCATTTCGATGATTACATCCGCTCCATGGTCTAAACAATAAGTAAAAGCGTCTTTGCCGGCAATGGCCCGGCTGGAAGGACCAGGATGCTGCCAAGCAATTACTTGATTGGGGTATTGCTGCTGCAACTTAGCGGCAACTGCTTCTGTGCCGTCGGTGGACTGATCAACCACGATTAAAATATGCAAATTGGGTATATTTTGTTTTTGAATCGCAGCAATAATTTCGGCTAGATTACCGGCCTCATTAAGACAAGGCAGAAAAAGCCAGATATTTTTAAAAGCTAGTTTTGCCATCCTGATAGTCCTTTCTGACCTGCGCCAATCTTTCCAGAGTGCCCATGTCTTTAGAATAGCAATCAGAAAAATAGGCGTAAAGCGGTTGATTAGCGGCCAGCAACTTAGGGATTAACTGTTTTTCTAAAGAAAACTCCTGCTGAGGAGGAATAAAGTTTAAAACTGCGGGTTTAAAGATGTGTGTGCCGGTTTTAGAGAGCGGCTTAAATTTATCACCAGGTTGGGGCCGAAAAAAACGCAAGATTTTAAAATGGTCATTATACTCGACTAAATCAGAGTCAAAAGGATGATCAGTGTCATGAACTAAAAAGGTGGCTAGGCCCTGCTGGCGGCGACGAAAGCTGATCATCTCGGTCAAGTTGACATTGGTGAGAACGTCGCCGTTTAAAACAATAAAATCATCATCTTTTAATAAAGGCTCGGCCAATTTCATAGCCCCGGCCCCGCCAAGCCTGATAGTTTCATGAGAGTAATTAATGTGTACACCTGCTTGTTTTCCGTCTTGAAAGTAATTAATGATTTGATCGGATAAATAATGTGTACTTAAAATAATATCCTTGATTTGGTGATGGCGGCAAAGATTGATCAAATGCTCCAAAATAGGCTTGCTGCCGACCTTGATAATCACTTTCGGCTGATGGTCGGTTAAAGGTTTAAGCCGGGTGCCGAGACCGGCAGCTAAAATTAAAGCTTTCATAGCAAAATTTTATCAATTGCGATTGTAATATCCGTCTCATTTTTAATTAAAAAGCTGGTAACCTGGACGTTTTCCCCGGCGGCAATATCCCGATCATGATCACCAAGAAGATAAGACTTGGTTAGATTTAAGCGAAACTGTTTTTGAGCGGCCAGAAGCATACCGGATTTGGGCTTGCGCCAAGAACAGTCTTTTTTAAACCGGGGATTATAAGCATCTTGGTGATGCGG
>CAZDQA010000058.1:0-4849 GCA_964507605.1 uncultured Pseudomonadales bacterium
TAAGTATTTATTTATCGGCTTGGCTGATCAAGCATCGTTCCTTTTGGTCCTACTTAATTATTTTGGGCATAGTCTTAGGTTTAATCATGCTTCAGCCTGATCTGGGCACCGCCATAATAATTATTTTTTCCAGCGTCATAGTTTACTATGTTTCCGGGGCCAATTGGTTTTATTTATTCGCCGTCGGCATTTTTAGTTCTCTTTCCGGGCTGGCTTTAATTTTAACTTCTAACTATCGCAAAGCCAGATTACTGACTTTCTTAAATCCAACCCAAGACCCTTTAGGTAGCTCCTATCATATCCGGCAGGCTTTAATCACCATCGGCTCCGGGGGATTATTTGGATTAGGCATAGGTCAATCGCGGCAAAAATATCAATTTTTACCCCAAGTCACCACTGATTCTATTTTTGCTGTCATTGCCGAAGAACTGGGTTTTATTGGCGCCAGCCTGATAATTATTCTTTTATTAGTGCTGATTTTTAAAGCTTTTAAAATAGCCCGGTTGGCAGTCGATGATTTTTCCCGTTTACTAGCCACGGCCATTGCCAGTTGGCTGGCCATCCAGATCACTGTTAACTTAGCAGCCATGCTCGCCCTGATTCCCTTGACCGGAGTGCCCTTACCGTTTATTTCTTATGGTGGTTCCTCGCTGATAGTTAACTTGGCCGCCATTGGTCTGCTTTTAAACATTTCCCGTTATCAATTAAATCCAAAGAAAAAATGATTACCGGAAAAATTGTTTTAACCGGAAGCCATTTAACTCCGGCCTTAGCTTTAAAAGCCAAGTTGCCAGAACACGCTTGGCAAGTGATCGAGCTGAAAATACCCTCTCCAAAATTTAATCGGCATCAGCCGATTCTGGCCGCACTTTCATTAATTAAACTGCCGCTGAGTTTCTTTCGGGCCTATCAAAGTTTATTAAAAATTAAACCACGGCTGGTTGTCAGTTTTGGCGGTTATGTGGCTTTACCGGTTTGCGCCGCCGCCAAATTACTTAATCTGCCCTTGATTATTCATGAACAAACCTTCAAAGCCGGTTTAACGTCCAGACTAACTGCTTTACTGGCGGACAAAATAGCCATTTCCTGGCCTTCCAGCCGGCCTTACTTTTCTAAAAATAAAACTGTTTTAACCGGCAACCCCATCAGAAAAGAAATATTAAATATTAAACTAAACGCTAGACGCCATGCGCTGCCCGCTGTTTATATTACCGGCGGCCACCAGGGTTCAAAAATCATCAATGCCACCGTGGCAAAAATCTTGCCCCAACTGTTAAAAAACTTTACTGTTTATCACCAGTTTGGCCTGGCCCAATCAGAGTTGGCTTATGAAAAACAGCGGGAATTTAAACATCCCCGCTATATTCTTAAACGCTGGTTTTCCGCGCCGCAACTTGCCAAAATTCTTCAGCAAACTAATTTAGTCATCAGCCGCAGCGGAGTTAATACCATTACCGAACTGGCTTATTTACAGCTTCCGGCAGTATTAATCCCTTTAACTACTGCTCAAAAAAACGAACAAATTACTAATGCCCGGTTTTTAGAATCTTTAGGTTTAGCAATTATTCTGCCGCAATCCGAGCTTAATCCTCCTCATCTGCTTCGGGTAATTAAAACAGCCTTAAAACAATTACCGCTCAAAACTTCTTTGACTTTTGATCGTAGTTTAATCCGCTCGGCCGCTGACAATCTTTATCAATTGATTGAGATCGCAATTCATGAATCTGAAAAGCATTAAGAAAGTTTCGCTGGCCTTTTTCCCCGCGTTTTTTTTAGTTATTTCCATCCTGATTTTAAGCCGCCTGTCAATTTTTTCTTTAAAAAAAATCACCTGTCAATTAGATCAATATCCCTGTCCTTTAAACTATGAACCGGCCTTGGTAAACTTTTATCAGAAAAATATTTTTATTCTTAAGAAACAACAAGTCGTCAGTACCCTTACAGCTTTTGATACTGATTTAGCTGAAGTTGAGGTGATTAAAAAACTTCCCAACCAACTGTTAATCACCCTCAAAAAACGCCAGCCGATTGCCCAGCTGGCCCCCTTTTTAAATTTAGAGTTTATTGGGCTGGAGAGCACTGCTTCCGCCACCATTTCCGGCGAAATGACTAATCAGTTTTTTCAACTGGATCGGTCCGGGGAAATTTTTATGACCAATCATCAGCCGACTTCTCTTTTTCCGCTCGTGGCCGTACCCGAAACTTTTAACTTTGAGCTGAAATCTTCCCCGGCTACCCGGCAAATCAGCCAGCTGATTCAGTCGCTCCAGGAACATTATGTCAGTTTTAATTTACTGGCTTGGTTGAATCAGTCGCTGGCAGTGGTTAAAACAAGCCTCGGTTCTTATGCTATTATTAATCCCAGCCAATCTATCAATCCTCAAATTGCGTCTTTACAATTCATTTTATCAGGCTTTAAAATAGGGGAGAGCCTGCCTAAAAAAATAGATTTGAGATTTGATAAACCTGTCTTAACATTTTAAACATGACTAAAAACCAAATTATCTCCGCCATTGACATCGGCACTACCAAGATTACTACTTTAATTGCCAGCTTAGGTGCGGAAACGGAGAAGGTCAGTATTATCGGCGTTGCCAATGAGCCGGCTAAAGGCTTACGTAAAAGCCAGATAGTGGACATTGATGAAACAATTGAATCAATTACTCAAAGCGTGGAATCGGCCGAAAGAATGGCCGGCTACACCATTTCTTCCAGTCTGGTTTCTATTTCCGGCGCCCATATAGAATCTTTAAACTCTAAAGGCGTGGTCGCCGTGGCCGAACCGGAAGGGGAAATTTCCACGAACGACGTGCTCAGGGTTATCGAAGCCGCTCGGGCAGTCTCTTTGCCTTCTTCCCGGGAAATCCTTCATGTTATTCCCCGGGATTTTAAAGTTGATTCTCAAGAAGGAGTCAAAGACCCGGTTGGTATGAGCGGAGTCCGGTTAGAAGCAGAAGCGCACATTATTACCAGTGCTTCTACCGCCATGCGCAATATCAATAAATGTGTTTCTGAAATTGGCGTGGAAGTTGACAGTTTGGTTTTTTCCGGCCTCGCCAGTGCCGAAGCAGTCTTAACCTCGACGGAAAAAGAGTTAGGGGTGGTGTTGATTGATTTGGGCGGCGGCAGCACTTCCGTGGCTGTTTTTGTTGAAGGGGCTTTATCGTTTTCTTCCGTCTTACCGGTTGGGGCGAAGAACATTACCAATGACCTGGCGATTGGTTTAAGAGTTAGTTTAGAGACTGCAGAAAAGATTAAGCTAGCTTTATCAAAAATAGATAAAGATGAAACAGAAGAGACCGACGAGCTGGACTTTAAAAAATTAAACTTAAGCGAAGATGTGGGGAAGCTTTCAAAAAAAACCTTAATTGAAGGAATCATCCGTCCCCGTTTAAACGAAATCTTTGGTTTGGTTGGCGAGGAATTGAAAAAGTCCGGTTTTGGCGGTATGACCCCGGCCGGAGTCGTTGTTACCGGCGGCGGCGCTTTAACTGCCGGTTTAACCACTTCCTGCAAACGGACTTTATCTTTGCCGGTCAGAATCGGCTACCCTAAAGGTTTGAGCGGTTTAATTGATGAAATTAAATCACCGGCCTTTGCTGCTGCTTGGGGATTGATTGACTATGGCGTGAAGAATTTTAAAGGCGTTAAGTCCGATTCCTCTTTTAAAAGCATTGGAAAAATTTTGCAAAAGCTGCCGGTCAAAGGCGTTTTAACTAAAGGTATAAAATTAATCAAATCGTTCTTGCCCTGAGTTCGTCGAAGGGCTTGCCATAATTAACAAAATAAGATATCTTAAATTAAGAGTTTTCCTGCCCCTCTTTAATTAATTGAATTCGCCTTTGGCGAAAAAATATGGCTCTGGTCAAACCTGATTTAAATACGTTTGCCAAGATTAAAGTTCTGGGCATTGGCGGCGGCGGCGGCAATGCGGTTACTAACATGGTTACCTCCGGACAAATCAAAGGCGTGGAGTTTGTTTCCATTAATACTGACGCTCAGGCCTTACTGTCCACTCAAGCAGAAACCAAGATTCAAATCGGAGAAAAGTTGACCGGTGGTTTGGGATCTGGCTCTGATCCGAAGGTCGGCCGGGAAGCCGCTGAAGAAACTAAAGATAAAATCAGAGAATTTCTTTTTGGAGCGGACATGGTTTTCCTGACTGCCGGCATGGGCGGCGGTACCGGCACCGGGGCCTGCCCGGTTATTGCCGAGATTGCCAAAGAAGCCGGCGCTTTAACCGTGGCCGTGGTGACCAAGCCTTTTCTTTTTGAAGGCACCAGAAGAATGGTTAATGCTGAGGAAGGGATTGAAGCTTTAAAGACAAAAGTCGACACTTTAATCGTCGTACCTAACCAAAGATTAATGGACGTCATTGATAAAAACTTAACCCTGATTGAAGCTTTTAAAATGGCCGACGGCATTTTAACCCAGGGAGTGCAGGGCATTTCTGATTTAATTACCACCTCCGGTTTAATCAATGTTGATTTTGCTGATGTAAAAACGGTGATGAGAGATGCCGGAACGGCTTTGATGGGTATGGGTTCAGGCGTCGGGGAAAACCGGGCCCAAAATGCTGCCCGGTCAGCGATTGCTTCTCCGCTTTTGGAAACTTCGATTGAAGGCGCTAAAGGGATGTTATTTAATATTGTTGGCGGCACTGATTTAACCATGAACGAGGTTAATCAAGCGGCTGAGATTATTGCCAAAACTACTGATGCCGATGCCAATATAATTTTTGGCGCTTCGATTGATGAGTCTTTGGTAGATCAGATTAAAATTACCGTGATTGCGACCGGCTTTGACGAAACCCGCCAGCGCTTAAAAGATTTATCTTCCCGGACCGACG
>CAZDQA010000059.1:0-4840 GCA_964507605.1 uncultured Pseudomonadales bacterium
TTTTTTCCGTGGCTGTGCCCACCTATTTCTCTCTTGGTAAATTTATAATTTATTTATTTAGAAAATTAAACTTAATTACTCTGCCTTTAGTCAATTTGCCCGTCAAACTTTTACCTAATGCTTTAGCAGAATTAGTTTTACATCAGTGGCAGAAACTTGAGATTCTTAACCGCCACCGCCAAGCAATTGCTCAAGTTTATACAAAGGCTTTTCATCAGCCGTTTAATCCGGAGGCAATTTATCTGCGCTTTCCTTTAACCGTCAAAGATCCGGTTAGTTTAATTAAGTTTGCTAAAACCAAACATGTTTGGCTGGGTAATTGGTATGATAACCAAATTGTCAATCTGCCGACTCATTCCAAAATGGACTTAAGCGATGCTGATAGAATTGTTAATTTAATAAAAAATTATGTTAAGTTATAAAATTATTGATCAAAAATCTGTCTGGGAAAAATTCTTAAATGATTCTGATCAAACCAGTTTTCTTCAATCCTGGAATTGGGGAGAGTTTCATCAGTCCTTAGGCCGCCAGATATTTCGTTTAGGTTTAATACAAAACAATCGCTTGGTCGGTTTGGCTTTATTAATTAAAATTAAAGCTAAAAGAGCGACCTATTTTGAGTGTCCCGGCGGTCCGGTTTTAAATTGGGATGATTCCAGCCAGGTGAAAGCGGCAATTCAATTAATTAAATTACTGGCCAAAGAAGAATCAGTCAGCTTTGTCCGTATCCGGCCCAATATTATCAAAACTAATGACCGGCTCCAACAAGTTAAAGGCTTAGGCTTTATTAAGGCTCCGATGCATCTCCACGCCGAAAATACCTGGGTATTGAACTTAAACCAACCAGAAGAAGAGTTGTTAAAAGCCATGCGCAAAAACACCCGTTATAGTATTAAGCAAGCTGCTAAACTGGGTGTAACAGTCATTAAATCTTATGATCAGGCGGATATTGATGTTTTATATGATTTACAGCTGGAAGTAGTCCGGCGCCGCAATTTTGTCCCCTTTTCTAAACAGCATTTGCAAAAACAATTTCAGGCCTTTAGCGCTGATAATCAAATTCAATTATTTAAAGCAGTCTTTCAGGGTCAGATTTTAGCCATTGCCTTTATCATCTTTTACGGTCAAGAAGCGGTTTACCATTACTCCGGCTCCAGCAGCCAATTGCGCCAGATTCCGGCCTCTTATGCTCTGCAGTGGGCAGCGATTCAAGAAGCCAAAAAAAGAGGCCTGGCCCGCTACAATTTTTGGGGGATTGCCCCGACCGATAATCCTAAACATCGATTCAGTGGGGTGACTTTATTTAAAAAAGGCTTTGGCGGCCAGCCAGTTGATTACTTGCCGGCTCATGACTTAATTATTCATCCCGGTTATTGGTTTAATTATATAATTGAATCTTGGCGGAGACTTTACCGTCATCTATAATTAGCTTATGGCATTACTTTTAGGACTGCTGATTTTTTCTTTTGTCATTACTTCTCTCGGCCTGGTGCCTTTTATTAACCTTTTATACCATCTTAAATTTATCCGTCAGGCCCAGCATACCAAAGATGCCTTTAATCGGCCGACGCCGATTTTTGATAAGTTCCATGCCCATAAAAAAGGCACCCCGGTCGGCGGCGGGTTTTTGGTCATTGCGGTTGTCTCTTTGCTTTTTTTCCTGCTTTTTCCTTTAGCTAAATATCTGGGCGTTTTTGTCACCAATGTTTATCCGATTAAAGAGGAAATCCACGTGATTTTCTTTACCTTGCTCTCTTTTGGGATTCTGGGACTTTATGATGATATTATGAAATTTTTTAACTTTAAACAGACCGGCTTTTTCGGCTTAAGGCTGCGTCATAAATTTCTGATTCAATGGCTTTTGGCTTTAGTTATTGCTCTGCTTTTATATATAAACTTGGGCATTGATATTTTATACATTCCTTTTTTTGGCACCTTTAATCTTAATTGGCTCTATGTTCCCTTTGCGGCCTTGGTGATCGTTGCTTTTGCCAATGCCGTCAATATTACTGACGGTTTAGACGGTCTGGCCAGCGGTGTTTTAATGGTCGCTTTATTTGCCTTTTGGGTTTTGTCGGCGGCCATCTTAGACACGCCTTTGTCTTTTTTCCTCGCCCTCTGGCTGGGATCATTAATTTCCTTTCTGTACTTTAATGTTTACCCGGCCAGAATTTGGTTGGGAGATGTTGGCGCCTTGGCTTTTGGGGCCACTTTTGCCGTGGTTGGTTTATTGTTGGGTAAAGTTATGGCCCTGCTCATAATCGGCGCTATTTTTATTATTGAAATTCTTTCCAGCTTCCTCCAGCTTCTTTCGAAAAAATTCACCGGTAAAAAACTATTTCCTGTTTCGCCGTTTCATCTTTGGCTGCAACTGATCGGCTGGGAAGAACCGAAAATTGTCACCCGGGCCATCCTGGCCAGCATTATGCTGGCCATTTTCGGGGTCTGGCTGGCGGTAATCTGACATGGATAATCGGCCTCTGGCAATTATTGATTCCGGTTTGGGCGGTTTGGCGATTGCTCAGGCAATTTGGCAGCAACTGCCTTATCAATCGACTCTCTATTTGGCCGACCATGCCCATTTCCCTTATGGCCAAAAAACTACTCAAGAGATAAGCCGTCGCTTAGTGTTAATTTTTAACTTTCTGCTGGAAAAAAACTGTAAAGCGGTTGTCGTTGCCTGCAATACAATTACTGCCAGTTCGATTAAATTATTACGCCAGCTATATTCTTTACCGATTATCGGCACCGAACCGGCAATTAAACCGGCCCTGCAAGCCAACTTAAAAGAAAATATTGTTGTTTGGGCCACGCCGGCAACCGTGAAGTTAAAATCTTATCCTCAGGTTAAGGTGATTAGCTGTAATACTTTAGCTTCAGCCATTGAAGCTTATGCTGATCAACCGGGGAAATTAGATCTGAGTATTAAAAAATATTTAGCCAAAAATCCGAAAACCTACAGCGCTTTAGTTTTAGGCTGTACTCATTATATCTTGATCAAAGACCGGATAAAAAAACTTCTTCCGGCCCATATCCTGATAATTGAGCCGAGCCAAGCTATCGCTCAACAAACAGCCAGAGTTTTGTCTGATCATGATCTTTTACCTGAAGCCAAAACCAGCCAACAACTCTTTTACACCACCGTTAATCCGGAAAAAGCCGGCCAGGCTGCCTCAATTTTCCTTAAAAGACGTATAATATTTACATCATGCAGTTTGTAAATAAAAGTATTGCCATCTTAGGTTTAGGTGAAGAGGGCCAAGATGTTTTAGCTTGGCTCAAAATTAATTCGTCAGATTGCCGGATCAAAGTTTTTGACAAAATTAAAACTGTTGATTTAACCAAATTTGACGTAATTTTCCGCTCTCCTGGTTTTTGGCGTTTAAGCCCGATGTTAAAAAAAACCGCCGCCGGAGCCATTATTACTTCAGCCACCAAATTATTTTTTAATCTTTGTCCCTGCCCGATCATTGGCGTGACCGGCACTAAAGGTAAAGGTACTACCGCCAGTTTAATTACCCGGATTTTAACCAAATCCGGCCGGTCAGTTTACTTGGCCGGTAATATCGGCAAGCCCATGCTTAAGCTCTTACCCAAGCTCAAATCAACTGATTGGGTTTGTCTCGAACTTTCCAGTTTTCAACTTCAAGATTTAAACAAAGGCCCGCATATTGCCGTAGTTTTAAACATTACTTCCGAGCATCTCGATGTTCATCAAAACACTGCCGAATATCGCCGGGCTAAAGCGAACATTGTTAAATATCAAACCCCTTCCGACCATGCCGTGATTAATGCTGACTATCCGGTCACCAAAAAACTGGCTAAACTCACCCGGGCCAAAGTTCATTTTTTTTCACGCCGGCAGTTAAAGATTGATAAAAGCCGGGTCCAGCTTCGGGGCGAACACAACCTGGAAAATATTGCTGCCGCTGTCAAGGTAGCCGAGCTGGTTAGCATTGACCATAAAATCATTATGCCTGCGGTTTATTCTTTTAAAGGCTTAGAGCATCGTTTAGAAATTGTTAGGCAAGTTAACGGAATTAAGTTTTACAACGATTCTTTCTCCACTACTCCGGAAACCGCCATTGCTGCCATCAAATCCTTTACTGAACCGGAAATTTTAATTTTAGGTGGTTCAGACAAAGGTTCTGACTATACTAAGTTAGGCCAAACTATTAGTTCCCGTCGTAATCTAAAAGTAATTATTTTAATCGGTAAAATGGGACCGGTAATCCGCCGCTTTATTCATAATTTTTCCGGACAAATCATTTCCGGCGGAAAAACCATGATTCAAATAATTAAACAAGCCAATCGGATAGCCGAATCCGGCGATGTCGTGGTGCTGTCTCCGGCCTGCGCCAGCTTTGATATGTTTTTAAATTATAAAGACCGGGGGAATCAGTTTAAGGCCTATGTTAAAAAACTTCACTAAACCGAAAAAACCGGACTTTTCTCTTTTTATTTTAGTGCTGGTCTTAACACTTTTCGGCATTGTTATGGTTTATAGCGCCTCGGTTTTTGAGGCTTGGCAGATTTATGCGGACAAATACCATTTCTTAAAAGCGCAACTGATTTGGTTTGGGGTTGGTTTGCTCGGTTTATTTATCATGACTTTTATCCCCTTGAACTTAATCAAAAAAACCGCCGGTGTTTTTTTTAGTTTAACTTTAATCTTGCTGATCTTAGTTTTAATTCCCGGGATCGGCAACTCGGCTTTAGGCGCCCGTCGTTGGATAAATATTAGCGGCTTCAACTTGCAGCCAACTGAATTAGCCAAGCTCTCTTTAAGTATTTATTTATCGGCTTGGCTGATCAAGCATCGTTCCTTTTGGTCCTACTT
>CAZDQA010000060.1:0-1115 GCA_964507605.1 uncultured Pseudomonadales bacterium
TACATTCCATCCCGGGATGGAATGTAGGTGATGTGATATATTGTAAGTATGGAATATTTAGTGTTGTTTTTGTTTGGATTGGCGGTGGGGAGTTTTTTGAATGTGGTGATTTACCGGTTGAGACAGGGAGATTCGCCGATGCGGGGACGGTCTTACTGCGATCAGTGTAAAAAACCAATTGCCTGGTTTGACAACATTCCCCTACTCTCATTTATTTTATTAAAAGGCATGTGCCGGAAATGTAAAAGAAAAATCCCAATTGAATACCCTTTGACAGAATTATTGGTGGGGATGGAGTTTATCTGGGTTTACTGGCTGTTAACAGTTAATTTTCAGTTTTTTGGCACTTGGGAGGGGTTTTACAGCTTGGCTTTATTAATTTACTGGCTGATTTTATTTTCCGGTTCATTAGCAATAATAATTTTTGATTTTAAATACAGGCTGATCCCCGATGAGGTGCTGTATCCATTGATCGGTTTAGCATTGCTCCGACTCCCCTTCTCTCATCAATGGCAGGTAATTCCGGTGGCCTTGGGATCAGGGATGTTTTTGTACAGCCTTTATTTAATCACTAAGAAAAAAGGCATGGGGTTAGGAGATGTAAAATTGGCCTTATTGTTAGGTTTAGTTTTGGGCTGGCCGAAAATTTTGGTGGCTTATTTTATTGCCTTCTTGACAGGAGCAGGTGTAGGTGTGATACTGATTTTAAGCAAAAAAAAGCGGCTAAAAGACAAAATTGCCTTTGGTCCGTTTTTATTAACCGCCATGCTCGTGGCAAAGTTATGGGGAGAACAAATATGGCAGTGGTATCTAAAGGGTTTACACTTCTAGAGTTATTGGTAACGATTTCCATTATCGGCATATTAATGGCGATTGGGTCGGTTAGTTTTTCGACGGCCCAGAAAAAAGGCCGGGATTCCCGAAGACAGGGAGATATGGTGGCGATTCAAAAAGCGGTAGAGCAATGTTATGCTTTAGACAATGAATATCCGCAGACAGCAGATCCTGATTCCAGTTTAGAATGCGCGGGTGGTACAGTGACGATGAATTTGGTGCCGGATGATCCTAAAAATTCCGATACAGATGACTATATTTATACTTATAGCGTTGATGCT
>CAZDQA010000060.1:1215-4836 GCA_964507605.1 uncultured Pseudomonadales bacterium
CCGGGAATGAATTTCAGAGCAATTTAAGA
Source organism: uncultured Pseudomonadales bacterium (assembly GCA_964507605.1). Taxonomy (GTDB): domain Bacteria; phylum Patescibacteriota; class Microgenomatia; order UBA1400; family CG1-02-47-37; genus CAZYUF01. The sequence goes on from CAZDQA010000060.1 coordinate 1,245, forward strand.
TTAATTCAAGAAAAAACTTTATCCAGCCAAAAACCAGCCGGCTGCATCGTGCTGTTGGGTTATAGAGTGAGCTATGTCGATAGTAATACTTATGCAATGAAGCCAATTTGTCAGCCAGATACTGCGGCGGCAACAGAAGTTGATTTATTAGAAAATGTAACTTTTGTAGCTTCATCATTCCCGCCGATTAATTTTTTGGTGTTGCAGGCAGGGGTGGAAAATGCGCAGACGATAACATTAACCCATGATAGTTTAAATTATCAGGTTACTATTGAATCAAAGGGGGTAATTACCGGTGGGATGCTTTAATAAAAAAAATTCAGGCCAGTCGTTGATAGAGGTAATAGTGGCGGTGGGAATGATGGCATTATTATTAACAGCGGTTTTGGCGTTAATTTCTTTATCGGTTAAAAACAGTCGCTTAGCTAAAGACAGGACTAAAGCAGTTGGTTTGGTCCAGGAAGGAATAGAATTAATGCGGACATATAGAGATAAAAACTGGATCGCTTTATATACAGCAACCGGTAATACTTGTGGTTTAAACAAAACTTGGACAGTGGAAGAAGATTTGATTGATTCTTGTGATTCTTGTGATTCTTTGGCGGAAAATAATAGTATTGACGATTTTTTTAGACGGTGTGTTCAGGTTGATGCTGATGGGGGGAATCAGGTTAATATTCAAGTAGTGGTATCTTGGCAAGAAGGCGCTCAAGCTCAACAAACTATACAAACTACCAACTTATCATTATGGGAAAGATAACAAAAATAAACCCAGGATTTACTTTGATTGAAGTAATAACCGTATCAGGAATTATGGCTTTATTCAGCATTACTTTAATCAGTATTTTGATGGCCAGTTTTAGGGGCGGGACTAAGTCTCAATTACTACAACGGATAAGGCAGGATGGCGATTATGTGCTGACTTCAATGAGCCGCGAGATAAAAAAAGCTACAAAAATAGCTTGCGGAGCTGGTAAGTTAACGTTAACAATGCCGTATATTGACATAACAACACATTTGCCAGCCGAGATTTTATATAAGGAGGAACTGTTCAGAGTGGCTTCGGACAGCGCGTTTTTAACCGGAACAGCCGGTAAAGTAGAGAACTTAAGTTTTAGTTGTTATGTTGTCCGGCCAGGCAAAGAGATAGTAACAATTAGTTTTACTTTAAGCGCCGGGGAGGAGGCCGGGTCCCAGGCCCAGGAAAAATTAAGCCAGGACTTTGCCACTTCCGTCTCGACGAGAGAGCATTAGTATAGTAAGATTAAGATATTATGAAAGGACAAGCAGTTTTAATTGTTTTGTTAGTGGTGGCCGTGGCTTTGGGGTTTGGCTTGTCGATTATTTCCCAGTCAGTCACGGATACGGAAATAGCCGGCCATAGTGAAGAATCAGCCAGGGCTTTTAATGCGGCTGAGGCCGGGATTGAAAGCGCTTTGGGCAATTTAACTATAGGAACCTATAATATTGATGTTGGTGAAGACGAAAATATAATAAACGTGAATTATGAGGTTAGCAGTGAGAATTTTTTAGAGGGAGTTTATGATGAAAATGATATTGCGACGGTGGTTTTAGGAGAATTTGGGGATACTTTAACAATAGAATGGGTGCAACCAGGGGAAGACCCAGGAACTTGCATTGGAGAGAGTACGAAAGCACCGGCTTCGTTGTTGATTACGGTGATAGATAGTACTAATAATATAACCAGATATGGCCTTAATGCTTGTGATTTAGATAGTGACAATGGAATGACCAGAGTTGGGGTAAGTGATGGTACGGATGGGTATTTGAGACTGTATTCGTTAACAGTGGGGGCTAATGCATTGGTGAAGATCAGGCCAATATATAATCAAGCGCAAATTAGAGTCACTGGCGATAATTTGCCGGTCCAGGCTTATGATATTGATTCCAGAGCTCAATCTCCGACTTTAGAATCAAAAGCGATTCAGGTGAGCCGGACGGTGCCAGCAACACCGGCAATTTTTGATTACGTTTTATTTTCAGGAACAAATATTGTACAGTAAGTATTAACTGCCCTATGAGTACATTTTTTGGTTTAGACATCGGTTCAACTCAAGTTAAGGTGATGCAAGCGGGTAAAAATAACCAAGGTTTGACAGTGGAGAAATTTGCCTTAGTGGAAACTACTCCAAAAAATCAGGCGATGGCGATTAAACAGGCGATTAAAGAGGCCGGGATTAAGGGGGTAGCAGAGGTAAATTTGTCTTTGGCGGAAAGCGATGTATTTACTAAAATTATTGATACTCCCAAACTATCAGAAACAGAATTAGCCTCGTCCATCCAATATGAAGCCGAACAGTATATTCCGGTGGCTTTATCGGAGGTGGAACTATTCCATGAAGTTTTAGCCATTCAGGAAGGGAAAGACGAGAAAATGATGAAGGTGTTATTAATCGCGGTGCCGAAAGAAAGGATCAATAGTTTGTTAAGCCTGGTTGATCAAGCGGGATTGATTCCGAGAAGTTTAGAAACGGAATTATTCAGCGTCAAACGGTTATTCAACAAAGAGGATAAAGTACAAATATTGGTGAGCTGCGGTTATAAAACAACTGATTTAATGATTTTAAGTAAAGGCATTCCGGTATTTAATTACAGTGTTAACGTGGGCGGTTTAGCTTTAACAAAAAGTTTAATGAATGAGCTGAATTTGCCGGCCGATCAAGCTGAAGAGTATAAAAAAACTTATGGTATGAGAACTGACTTACTCGAAGGCAAAGTCGCTAAAATATTAACTTTAGTGGTGGATGAAATAGTCAGCCAGATTAATAAGGCCATACTGTTTTTACAACAACAGAATTTTAATAAGCCACCGGAGGAGTTGGTGTTGGTAGGCGGCGGGGCTTTGTTGCCGGGGATGAGCGCTTATTTAGCGGCCAAGTTAAATTTGGAAGTAATGGTGGGCGACCCGTTTGCTAAGTTTATTAAAAATGAAACATTTAAAAAAATAATTGTGCAGGAGAGTAATCCTCAGCTAGCCACCGTGACCGGCTTAGCAATAAAAGGATTAATTTAGATGGAAGTTAATTTATTCGTTAAGAAAATAAAAAAGGTCAGAGACCGGCAAAGAATCAAAAAACTCGCCGGCAAGATTATATTGGCCAGTATGTTAATGCTGGCTTTATTAATGATTGTTTTATCGATTCTGGCATTAAGTATTGTCAGCAGCAATAAAAATTTAGAACAAAAGATTAGTTTGACCAAAAATAAAATTACGCAATTACAAGACGTCGAAAGCAAACAACTTTATTTAGTAACCAAGTTGGATTCTTTTGCCAATTTATTAAAGCTGCAGAAACGGCATCAAGCGGTGGCTGAAGCAATTTTTAATATGATTCCTGACGGGACTACTTTACAGGGTTTTGATGTGAATGAAAAAGGGACGATTGATTTATCGGGCAATGTGCCTGACTGGTCAAAATTATTTGAACTATTAAGGCGTATCAGAGAACCGGCAACCAACCAATTACAAGTAGTCCAGGCCCAAGTTAACAGGATTAGTTTTGGGAAGGCGGGAGCGATAAATTTTGCCATTAATATTGTTTTATCGGGGGCAAGCCAATGAAAAACAAAC
>CAZDQA010000061.1:0-4745 GCA_964507605.1 uncultured Pseudomonadales bacterium
CAGCCATCGGGCTAAGGCTTTAAAAAAATTGTTAACATTCCTAAAACAATCAGCAATCCCAAAGTAATTAAACCGGTTTTCAGCCAATCTTTGATAATTAAATTTTTTTCAGTTGGCTCTGCGGCCTCTGGTTTTGCGGCTATTGCCGCCGGTTCCGGCTTTTTTAACTGCGCTTTTATTTTTTCTTTTCTGGTTCTTCTTTTACTCACCTTTCTATTATATAATCGAACCCATATGGTACTCAACTCTATCCTGATCGAGTGGTTAGTTTTACTTCTCCTTTTCTGGCTGGCGGTGGTCACAGTTTTATTAATCCAAACCATGCTTCATTACCGCCGCCTCACCAAAAACATTACCAAAAAAGACCTCAAAACAATTTTATCTCAAATCTTAAGCCAGCTTGATTTAAACGGAAAAGAAATTGTTCAGTTGAAAAAAACCTTAAACCAGGTCAAAATTAATTTAAGGTCCAGTTTGCAAAAAATTGGCTTTGTCCGCTTTAATCCTTTTTCTCAAACCGGCGGGGATCAGAGCTTTTCTTTAGCCCTGCTGGATGATAAAGATAACGGCTTAGTGATCAGTTCACTGCACTCGCGCGAAACCACCCGGCTTTACACTAAGACTATCAAAGCCGGTAAAGCGGAAGGTTATGAATTATCCAAGGAGGAAAGTAAGGCGATTCAAATTGCCAAATAAACTACATATATGACGACTGCCAAATCAAAATTATTATTAATCTTATTGAGTTTAGGTGTTTACCTTTTATCTGCCGGCATTGCCTATGCTGTTTTTACCGCTTCCAGCTCCGGCATTATTTTTACCTCGCCTTTAACTGACACCACCAATCCTGCCGCCGACAATAACAACCGCAAGGCTTTAATTGAGATAACCGGTTCAAAATCAGAAGCTTGCCCCTTAAACGGCGCTCTGTTTACCAAAGGTGAAAAAAATATTTGGGAAATCCGCCGACCGCTGGCAGTGATGATTGAAAATCATCTGGAAGCCCGGCCTCAGTCAGGCTTATCCGACGCCGATATTATTTATGAAGCCGTGGCCGAAGGCGGCATTACCCGCTTTATGGCTCTATATTATTGTCAGGCGGCCGCTTACGAAACCACCCTCGGGCCGGTGCGCAGCGCCCGGACCTACTTTGTTGATTGGGCTTCAGAATACAACCTGCCTCTTTATACCCATGTTGGCGGTGCCAACACTCCTGGTCCGGCTAACGCCTTAGGCCAGCTGGAGAGTTATGATTGGTCCGGCGCTAATGACTTAAACCAGTTTTCCATCGGTTACCCGACTTTTTGGCGCGACTATGAACGTCTTGGGCGGACTGTTGCCACCGAACACACCATGTATTCCACCACCGAGAAACTTTGGGCTGTTGCCGCCAAACGCGGTTTTACCAATCTTGATCCTGAAAAAAACAATTGGCTTGACGATTTTACGCCCTGGAAATTTGCCCAGGATGAAACCGAGGCTGGCAATCGGGGAACTGTTCAAACCATCAGCTATCCCTTTTGGGAATATACCGACTATGATGTCAGCTGGCAGTATGATAAAGACAAGAATATTTATCTGCGCTCTAACGGCGGCCAACCCCATCAGGACTTAAATACCGGCCAGCAATTAACCACCAAAAATCTCGTGGTCCAGTTGGCTACCGAAAGAAAAGCTAATGACGGCTATCCTGATAATGTCCACCTTTTATACGGTACCACCGGTAAAGGTAAAGCCTACATTTTTAAAGACGGTCAGGCAATTGAAGGCAGTTGGGCTAAAGCCAAACGTCTTAGCCGGACTATTTTCTCTGATGCTCAAGGCAAAGAAATTCTTTTCAATCCGGGTAAAATCTGGATTTCAGTTTTGCCGGTGGGCACCAAGGTAACTTATTAAGCCTGCCAAAAGGAGTTAAGTTATGGCAGAGTTGCAAGACTTGTTTGTCTCAAAGGTGAGGGTGAAGTTAATTCAGGCATTCCTTAATCAGCCTCAGGAAATGTTTTATGTCCGCCAGCTGGTGCGTTTGATAGGAGAAGAAATTAATGCCGTCAGGCGCGAGTTAAGCCGGATGGAAAAACGGGGACTGGTTAAAAAAGAAGCCCGGGCCAACCGTCTCTACTATTTCTTCAATAAATCTTATCCATTTTATCAGGAATTAATTTGCTTAACCGCCAAAACCGTTGGCTTAGGCGCCGAGATTATCAAACACAAAAATGCCTTAGGCAACTTAAAGTTCGCCCTTTTATCCGGCCGTTTTGCCCGGAGAATGCCCCGGAAATCCGCAGAAGATATTGACCTGTTATTAGTCGGCAGCATTAATTTAAATACTTTAAATCAACTGGTGCGCAAAGCCGAATCCCAGCGGGAAAAAGAAATTAATTATGCGCCGATGACCGTCGAAGAATTTGAGTTTAGAAAACAAAGACGCGATCCGTTTTTACAAAAAATTTTAATGGCCGGCCGGGTAATGCTGATCGGCGATGAAGAGGAGATGGTCGGCTGATATGGATCAAAAGGTTATGCGCGTCGGCAATAGTATTGGCGTCACCGTCCCTAGTCAATTTGTTAAAGCCGTTGGCGTCCGCGTCGGCGACTATGTTAAAGTTAAAACCATTTTAGAAACCGGCCAGGTCATCTATACTTTTCAGGGGGCCAAGCAATTATCTCTTAATTCATTGCCTAAACAGTAATATATATGAAGCAATTTTGGTGGCGCTTATGGTTTATTTTGGCTTTAACCGCTAGCGCCATAGCCGTTAATTTAATCCCCAAATATACTTTAAAAACAGGACTTGATCTTCAAGGCGGCACCCATTTATTATTGCAGGCGGACATGGCTAACATTGACCCTAAGGACCGGAATACTGCCTTGGAATCGGTCAAGCAGGTGATCAGCCGCCGCGTTGATCTTTACGGTGTTTCCGAACCGGTGATTCAAACTTCCCAATTTCAAAATACTTACCGTTTAATCGTCGAACTGCCCGGAGTTCAGGATGTTAATCAAGCTATTAGCCTCATTGGGCAAACTGCTCAGCTTGATTTTCGCGAAGACCAAACTGCCACTGTCGGAGCCACCACCTTAGTGTTTCAACCCACCGGTTTAACTGGCAAAGATTTAAAAAAAGCCGCGGTTTCTTTTGGCCAGTCCGGTAATACCACCGGCCAGCCGGTTGTTAGTCTGGAATTTACTCAGGAGGGCAGTCAGAAATTTGCGGAAATTACCCAAAGAAATGTCAATAAGCCGGTAGCCATTTTTTTAGACAATCAACTGATTACCAACCCCATCGTCAATGAACCGATTTTATCCGGCCAGGCAGTTATCTCCGGCAACTTTACCGCCGACTCCGCTTCTCAATTGGCGATTCAGTTAAATGCCGGCGTTTTGCCGGTGCCGATTAAAATTATTGAGCAGAAAAATATTTCCGCCACTCTCGGATCAGACTCGGTGAGAAAAAGCGTCATCGCCGGCAGCATTGGTCTGGGCTTAGTGGCTTTATTTATGATTCTTCTCTATGGCATCAATGGCTTCTTGGCAGATATTGCTTTAGTCATTTACGGCCTGATTACCTTAGCCGTTTACAAGTTGATTCCCGTTACCCTCACTTTGCCCGGCATTGCCGGTTTTATCCTGACTATCGGTATGGCGGTTGACTCTAATATTTTAATCTTTGAAAGGCTTAAGGAGGAAGTTCGGGCCGGCCGGCCGTTTAGTGTTGCCTTGGAACTGGCTTTTGGCCGGGCTTGGGATTCAATCAAAGATGCTAATGTGGCCACGATTATTACCAGTCTGGTTTTAATTAACCCTCTTAACTTTAATTGGTTAAACACCTCCGGCTTGGTCCGCGGCTTTGCCATTACTTTATTAATCGGGGTGATTATCAGTTTATTTACCGGCATTATTGTCACCCGAACTTTAATGCGCCTATTTCTTACTCACACCTCTAAGGTGTGATAGGGGTAACTATGATAAATTTCATGAAATACAAAATTTTATATTTTCTTTTTTCCTTGCTGTTCATCTTGCCCGGTATTTATTTTTTGCTTCGCTTTGGTTTACAGCCCAGCGTTGATTTTACCGGCGGCAGTTTGGTTGAGTTTCAAACCAACGCGACCTTGGCGCAGTTGCGGCCGGTGATCGAAACTCAAGTTTCGGTGGCTAGTTTACAGCAAAGCGCTGACAGCTTTGTTTTAAAGACTAAAGAAATAACCCAGGAAGAAAATCAGGCATTGCAAGCTAAAATCAGCGCCCAATTTGGCGAAGTCAAAGAAAAACGCTTTGAAACCATCGGCCCCACCCTTGGTAAAGAATTAATTAAAAAAACTTTAGTCGGCATTTTGCTGGCCGCCGGTTTTATTTTAGGTTATGTGGCTTACCGCTTCCATGACAAAAAATATGGCATTTGCGCAATTTTAGCCATGCTCCATGACTCTTTGATTATGCTCGGTGTTTTTAGTTTCCTGGGTGTTTATTTTTCTGTGGAAGTTGACGCTTTATTTGTCACCGCCTTGTTGACGATCCTGTCTTTTTCCGTCCACGATACGATTGTGGTCTACGACCGCATCCGCGAATCGACCAAGCTTTTTCCTAAATTAACTTACACTCAGCTGGTTAACAAAGCGGTCACCGAAACTCTCGGCCGGTCCTTAAACAATTCTTTAACGATTATCTTTATGCTTCTGGCTTTATATCTTTTAGGCGGGGATACCACCAAATGGTTTGTCTTTGCCCTCTTAATCGGCACCGT
>CAZDQA010000062.1:0-4624 GCA_964507605.1 uncultured Pseudomonadales bacterium
CTTAACTTGCTGGGAGAAGTTATTGTTGAAGGCGAGATCAGCAATATCAAAATCTCTGGCAATCAATGGGTGTTTATTACCATCAAAGACGAAACTTCCAGCGTTGAACTGTTTGGCATTGTCTATCAGCTATCCAATCTCACTGTCTTAGAGCCGGGGATGATGGTTAAAGTCCACGGCACTCCCCGCCTTTACCCAAAAAACGGCCGGTTCAGCCTGGCCGTTAATCAAATCGTTCCGTCGGGGGCAGGGGCCCTGAGTATTGCTTACGAAAAACTCAGAAAGCAGTTGGAAAAAGAGGGTTTGTTTGCTGAAGCCAAAAAAAGAAAACTGCCCCTGTTTCCTCAAACAGTCGGCTTAATTACCGCCAAGGGCTCAGAAGCTTACCGGGATTTTATTAAAATCAGTGCCGAAATAACCGGCGGCTTAAAAATCTTTTTCTACCCGGTCAATGTCCAAGGGGATAACGCCGTTAACTCAATTAAAAACGCCCTTGCTTACTTTAACTTAAAACACCAGACCGATGTCTTGGTCATCACCCGGGGCGGCGGTTCGCTGGAAGATTTAGCCGCCTTTAACGACGAAGCGATTATCCGGGCTGTCCACTCCAGTAAAATCCCCACCATTTGCGCCATTGGCCATGAAGGCGATGTTTCTTTAGCCGAGCTGGCCGCCGATTTGCGCGCCTCCACCCCGTCAAATGCCGCTCAACTGCTGATTAGAAACAGCCGGGAGGTTATCAGAGAAATTAACAATCAAATTCAAATAATTGAAGCAAAAATTAACCAAACGATTAATCTTAAACAAGCGGACATCAAAAACTCAATCACCTCCATTCTCAATCAAGTTGAAGATAAAGCAACCAACCTCTTAATCCAAATCAGCAGCAGCCAAAAAGAGCTGATCAGGAACATCGGCTTTTTAATTAACCGCCAAAAAGATAACATCAACCATCTTAAAGACAAGCTGAAAGCCCTTGATTATAAAAGTATCTTAAAAAGAGGCTTTAGCATTGCTAAAAACCAATCAGACCAAATTATTAAGTCTATCAATCAGGTTAACATTAAAGACCAAGTTGAAATACTTTTTTTAGATGGTAATCTTAATACCAGGGTTATCTCAAAAAAGAAAGGCCGGTTATGAGTCCTAAACAACTATCTTTAGATCAAGCTTATCAGCAACTCCAAAGCATTGTTAAAGAGTTTGAAGCTGAAACCCTTGATCTGGAAACAAGTATTCCTAAATTTAAAAAAGGTTTAGAGCTAGCTAAATTCTTAGAAGATAAACTAACCAAAATCAAAAACGAAGTCCAGGAAATAAAAGAAAAATTTTAAGAGCCGCCTTTCGGATTTGAACCGAAGACCTACGGTTTACGATACCGTTGCTCTACCAACTGAGCTAAGGCGGCTTTCCTATATTCTACCATTTGCGCTATACTATTTTTAACTTATGTTTACCGGCCAGCTCGACCTTGCTCAGTTAAAAATTAAAGCTAAAGAGATTCGGATTGACCTGATTAAGATGCTCTTTAAGGCCGGCTCCGGCCATACTGCCGGGCCTTTGGGTATGGCCGATATCCTGACGGTTTTGTACTTTTCAGTTTTAAATCATGACCCCAAAAACCCTTCTTGGCCGGACCGCGACCGTTTAATTCTTAGTAACGGCCATATCTGTCCGCTGCTTTATACTACCTTAGCTCACGCCGGATATTTTAGAATCCAGGAACTATTTACTTTGCGCCAGCTGGGTTCTCGGCTCCAAGGCCACCCTGACCGATTGGAGCTGCCGGGCTTGGAAACTTCTTCCGGCCCTTTAGCTCAGGGAATTTCCCAGGCAGTCGGTTTTGCTTTAGCCGCCAAAATTGATAAACAGCACCACCATATTTTTTGTTTAATGGGCGACGGCGAACTGGATGAAGGCCAGGTTTGGGAAGCGTTTATGTTTGCTGCTAAAGAAAAATTAGGCAACCTGATCGCCATTATTGATCGCAATCACATTCAGCTGGACGGCACCACTGAAGAAATTATGCCTTTGGAGCCGTTAAAAGCGAAACTAGCTAGTTTTAACTGGCAGGTTTTGGAAATGGACGGCCACAATTTGGAAGAAATTAATGTTACCTTGATGCAGGCCAAAGTGCCCACTGACCAGCCGGTCGCCGTTATTGCTCATACCCTTCCCGGTAAAGGCGTTTCTTTTATGGAATGCAAAGCCGAATGGCACGGGAAAGCTCCCAATGAAACAGAAACTAAGCAAGCTTTAAAGGAATTAAGCCAAACATGAACTTTAACCTGATCAATCCTGATTTAAAAGCCACCCGTGAAGGTTATGGCGAAGGTTTGCTGGCCGCCGGCCTGAAAAATCCTCAGGTTGTGGCCTTAACCGCTGATTTAACTGAATCGACCAAAGCCTCGGCTTTTAAAGACAAGTTTCCTAACCGCTTTTTTAATGTCGGCGTGGCTGAACAAAACTTAATCGGTGTCGCCGCCGGCATGGCCCTTTGCGGTAAAATTCCCTTTGCTTCGAGCTTTGCTGTTTTTTCTCCCGGACGGTCCTGGGAACAGATCCGCTTAAGTGTTTGTTATCAGCAGGCAAATGTGAAGATTGTCGGCACTCATGCCGGGGTGACTACCGGTCCTGACGGCGCTACCCATCAGGCCTTAGAAGATATTGCCCTTACCCGCTGTCTGCCTCATCTGACAGTCATTTCTCCCTGCGATTATCACCAAGCGATCAAAGCCACTCTGGCCAGTGCTGAACATCAGGGCCCTGTCTATTTAAGGCTTTTTCGGGATAAAACTCCGGTGATGACTTCTGCCTCGACTGAATTTACCATCGGTCAAGCCCAGATTTTTAGAAAGGGGACTGATCTGACCATTATCAGTACCGGTCCCTTAACTTTTCAGGCGCTTCTGGCAGCGGAAAGCTTGCAAAAAGAAAGTATCAGCGCCGAGGTGATTAATCTGCATACCATTAAACCTTTGGATTTGCCGACGATTTTAAAATCCGTGCAAAAAACCCAGTGTTTGGTTACGGTTGAAGAACATCAGGTCATGGGGGGAATGGGGAGTGCGGTTGTTGAAGCCTTGGCGCAGGCCTATGCTGCTCCGGTGACCGAAATGATTGGTATTAAAGACAGTTTCGGCGAATCCGGCACTGCGCAAGAATTATTAGTTAAATATCAATTGGATGCTCCCAGTATTGTTAAGGCGGCGAAAAAAGTTCTTAGCCGCAAAAGGCGGTTATAAATGAAAAGATTATTAATTGCTTTAGTTTTACCGCAACTAGCCGGGGCCATAGGTGGCTTATTAACCGCGCCGGCAATTACCAGCTGGTATCAGTATCTTACTAAACCGGCTTTTTCTCCGCCTAACTGGGTCTTTGCCCCGGTCTGGACCGCACTCTATTTATTAATGGGCCTGGCTTGGTATTTTGCCTGGCAAAAAGGTGCACCCAAGAAACTGTTTTTAGTCCACTTAGTTTTTAACACTCTCTGGTCAATCCTGTTTTTCGGTTTAAAAAGCCCGGGTTTGGCTCTGACAGAAATTGTTATTCTTTGGCTATTGATCGCCGCCGTAATCCGGCAGTTTAAACATTACAGTAAATTATCCGCCTGGTTGTTAGTACCCTATTTGCTTTGGGTTACTTTTGCCGCTTGCTTAAACTTGGCTATTCTCCAACTAAATTTCCTATGACCGCGCCAATTCCTTTTACCAAAGCCGGCTATGAGGATTTATTAAAGCAAAAAGACAAGTATTTAGCCGAACGGCCGGAAGTGGTGGAGAACCTGCAAAAAGCCCGGGAAATGGGGGATTTATCGGAAAACGGTTATTACAAAGAATCTAAAGCCCGGCTGTCTTTCCTGGATTCCCGGGTCCGGTACTTGGAAAGATTAATTAAATCCGCTGAAATTGTTAAATCCAGCGGACACGATACGGTCCAGATCGGCAATCAAGTGACTTTAAATGATGGGAATAAAAGTTATCAATATTCGATTGTCGGCGGCTATGAATCTGACCCGGCCAAAAACTTGATCTCTCCGCTATCGCCTTTAGGCAAAGCCATTATTGGTAAACAAGTTAACGAGGTTGTTAAATTTGAAACGCCAAACGGTTTGGTGGAATACAAGATTCTAAAGATTTTTTGAGCGGGAGACGAGCTATGATCTCGCTGCCTTCTGCTTGGGAAGCAGACGCTCTACCAATTGAGCTACTCCCGCACTTCGACGTTGCTCAGTGTAAACGCACTTGCCACTAATTTTAACCTGAATTAACAGGTTTATCAAACTTAAATTTGCCAAAAACTATCTGGGCAATATCAGCTTTGTGCCCACTTCTATCAGGTTGGGGTTAACAATCTTTGTTTTATTAGCTTCCCAAATTTTTACCCACTGATAGCCGTCAGCATAAGCCCGGACGGCAATCTTCCACAGATTGTCTCCTTTGACTACCATATGCTCAGAGGTTAAGATTGACGTTGGTGTCTCTTTTAATTCTAATTCAGGAATAACTAATGTCTGACCTGCTTCAATTAAGTCGGGGTTGGCTAATTTATTTACCTTGGCAATCTCTACCCACTTATAACCATCGTTGTAGTACTTGAGGCTGATCTGCCATAAAGACTCGCC
>CAZDQA010000063.1:0-4517 GCA_964507605.1 uncultured Pseudomonadales bacterium
GGCCGCTCAATAAAATCATTTACACAGCTCCGGATTATAAAAAAGTCGCTGAACTTATGAACGATTTATATTCTTGGCTAGAGAGCGAAGCGGCCAAAAAATTATCTCCGGTTATCACCGCAGCGATCGTCCACCACCAATTCGTCACCATTCACCCGTTTATTGACGGCAACGGCCGCACCGCCCGGTCTTGGGCGACGTTGGTTTTATACCACCTGGGTTTTGACATCAAAAAACTGTTTGCCTTGGAAGATTATTACAATCTTGATCGGGAAAATTATTACGAGGCGATCCGGCGGGTGAGGCAGGAAAAAGATTTCACTTCCTGGCTGGAATATTTTGCCGAAGGATTCTTAAAAGAATTAGAGCAGGTATTGGAGAAAATGGAGTTGTTTTCCCTGGAAACCAAAACTAAATCAGAGCCGGTTTATTTAACTAAGCGCCAGCGGGAGATTTTGGAATTTGTAGCGATTAATGGCAAAATTTTCCGGTCCGATGTGGTCGACATTGCCTCGGTTAGTCCGAAAACCGCGTACCGGGAATTAGAGTTTTTAAACCAAAAAGGTTTCATTAAAAGAAAAGGCAAGGGGCCGCAAAGCCATTATGTTTTTAAGGAAAAGTCTTCGTTTTAGTCAAAACTTTTTTAAAGATGCTGACTTAGTGGCGGCAGTCGTACGGCAGGCTGATTTCAGTCCGCAGGACACTGTTTACGAAATCGGCCCGGGCCAGGGGATTATTACCCGGGAATTGGCCAAAGCCGCCAAAAAAGTCGTGGCAATCGAGATCGATAAAGACTTATTTTTAAGCTTAAAGCAAAAATTTGCAAACCACTCCAATATCCAGCTGATTAATGCTGACTTCCTTCAGTGCCGGTTTCCGAACCAAGCATTTAAGGTTTTTTCCAACATTCCCTTTAACCTGACGGCCGAGATTATCAGGAAACTACTCGCCAGTCATGGATTAATTAAGGCTTTTTTAATCGTCCAAAAAGAAGCCGCCGAAAAATTTTGCGGCATACCCAAAGAAACCCAGTTCTCGATATTAACCAAACCCTGGTTTGAGTTTCAGATTATGAGGAGTTTCCGAAAAACTGATTTTGCCCCGGAGCCGAGCGTGAACACGGTTTTGCTAAAAATTTCCCGTCGCCCGGAAGCGTTAGTTGCTGATGTTGACAAAGAACCCTATTTTTGGTTTGTTCGGCTCGGCTTTAACCGCTGGCGCAAAAATCTGGGAAAAAACTTTAAGGAGGTATTTACCTATAATCAGTGGCGGCGATTAGCCCATGACCTAAAATTCTCGGTCCGGGCTCAGCCCACTGATCTAACTTTTCACCACTGGCTGGGAATTTTTAATTTTTACCTTAAATCAGTGTTAAAATAACTTATGGCTCACTATATTATTTTCGGCGACTCGATTGGTTGCGGCGAAGGCGACCCGCACGGCGGTTGGGCAAAGTTGTTAGGTCAAAAATATTCAATAAAAAACCTAAGCATTGACGGTACCACCACCAAAGATTATCTAAAAAACTTCCCCACAGACATTGATAAAAACTCAACTTTAATTATTGCTTTAGGCGTCAATGATGCGGCGAAGCTACCTCTTAAAAATTATCGGCAAAACTTAATTCAATTAATTAAACTGGCCCAAAAATACACCCTCAACATCGTGCTTGTCGGTCCGGCCCCGGTTGACCAGGCAAAAGTCGATCCGGTTCCCTGGGCGCCGGAAATATCCTACAAAACCAATATTATTCAGCAATACAGCAAAACTATGCGTCAGGTTGCCCGGAAAGAAAAAATTAAATTTATTGATTTATTCAATCAACTGCCACCAGAATATATAAAAACTCTCGATGACGGTCTCCATCCCAACCACACCGGCCACGAGATGATTTTTAAAATTATTAACCAATATTTATGAGCCGGTTGTCTTTAATTCTTCTTTCCACCTTTATTATTAGTTTAGGCAGCTTAATCGGCGTTTTTACTTTAAGCCTGAAGCCGAAAAAACTGGAGCAGATTTTGCTTTATTTAGTCTCTTTGTCAGCCGGGGCCATGATGGCTGCGGCTTTTTTGCACTTACTACCGGAATCACCCAACTATTTATTAACCCTCTTAAGCTTTATCGGCTTTTTTATGATCGAAAAATTCCTTTACTGGCGTCACTGCCACCGCCGGAACTGCCCGGAACATGTTTTTGGCCACATGAACCTGATCGGGGACAGCCTTCATAACTTTCTGGATGGTTTGATTATTGCCGCCGCCTTTACTTCTAATCCCAACTTGGGCCTGGTGGCCGTCTTAGCGATTGCTTTGCACGAAATTCCTCAGGAAATCGGCGACTTTGGCGTTTTGCTTTATTCCGGCTGGTCCAGGCGCCAAGCGCTTTTGGCTAATTTTCTCGTGGCCTTAACCGCCGTCGCCGGCGGTTTAATTGGTTATTGGCTGTCCGATATCCAACAGTTTTCCGCCTCATTGATGCCCATCGCCGCCGGTGGCTTTATCTATATCGCCGCCTCAGATTTACTGCCGGAAATTAGGAAAGAACCCAGCTTTAAAAAATCTCTTTTATTATTAGTCATTTTTTTAATTGGCGTCCTGATGATGAATGTGCTAAAATAACCTTAAGTTTACTAAGAGTTATAGGAGAGGCGGCATTAAGACCCGCCTTTTTAATTAAATATGGACTTAACTAATGTACCTAAGTCAGCCAGGACTGAGTTTACTTCAGCCCTGAATCAAATCTGCGCCGAGCGGGGGATTTCTCCTCAGGCGGTAATTGCCACCATTAAAACCGCTTTAATTGCGGCTTACAAAAAAGATTTTGGGTTGGTTGAAGAAGATGAAGACATTAGTTATGAAGCCGAACTTGACGAAATTGTCGGTTCCGCCAAGATTTTTGAACTTAATAAAAAAGGTGAGAAAAAAGATATTACTCCGCCTGGTTTTGGCCGGATTGCCGCCCAGACTGCCAAACAAGTGATTTTGCAGCAAATCCGTGAAGCCGAAAAAGACGCCATTATTACTGAATATCAGGATAAAATCGGCGCCCTGGTCAATGGCATGGTCTTACGTTTTGACGGCCAGTTTATTATCTGTGACATTGGCCGCGGCCAGGGTTTGATGCCTCCGGAAGAGCAGGGCGCGAGCGAACACTACCATCTTAATCAACGCTTAACCCTCTACATCAAAGATATTCAAGAAACAATTAAAGGCAAACAAATTATTATCTCCCGGGCCGACCCGCAACTGGTCATTGAACTGTTTAAACGCGAAGTCCCGGAAGTGAATTCCGGCGCTGTAGAAATAAAAGTGATTGCCCGCGAAGCCGGCAGCCGCTCCAAAGTGGCCGTCGCTTCTTCTCAGGCCGGCGTTGACCCGGTTGGCTCTTGCGTTGGTCAAAAGGGCGTTCGGGTCCAGGCAGTGATTAACGAACTGGGCGGCGAGAAAATCGATATTATTGAATATTCGAATGATTCGGAGAAATTTATTATTTCTGCCCTCCAGCCGGCTGATAACTTAAAGGTGAAACTGGATGAAAAAAATAGAACTGCAGTTGTTACCGCCCCGGAAGATCAACTGTCTTTAGCGATTGGCCGCGATGGCCAGAATGTCCGTTTAGCCGCTAAACTGACCGGTTATAAACTTAATCTGAATCCGCCGGCTGTTAAAGCCAAAAAGGCTAAACCCAAAAAAGATGACAAAACCACCAAAAAAGCCAAAAAACCTAAAAAAGCATGATGCTTTTCCCCGGCCGCCGGTAATTACGGTCATGGGCCATATTGATCATGGCAAAACCACCCTCTTAGACGCCTTGCGCCACACCCATGTGGCTGACAAAGAATCAGGCGGCATTACCCAGCATATTGGCGCTTATCAGCTTGATTACCAAGGCAAAAAGTTAACCTTTATCGACACTCCCGGCCATGCCGCTTTTGCCGCCATGCGCTCCCGGGGCGCTCAGGCCACGGACTTAGTTGTTTTGGTTATCGATGCGGTTGAAAGTATTAAACCTCAAACCAAGGAATGTTTAGACCATATCAAAGCCGCCCAAGTGCCTTTTCTGGTCGCCATCAATAAAATCGATTTGCCTAATGCCTCAAGCGCCATTGTTAAAAAAGACTTAGCTGATGCCGGGGTAATGGTTGAAGGTTTTGGCGGTGATATTGTTTGCGTGGAGATTTCTGCCAAAACCGGTAAAAACCTGGACCAGCTTTTAGAAATGATTCTTTTGCTGGCGGAGATGAAAGGTTTGGTTAACAAGCCTCAGGCCCCGCTGCAAGCCGTGGTGATTGAGTCCTCGCTGGATAAAAGACGCGGTCCGGTAGCCACAATTATTGTTAAGCAGGGCACTTTAAAACTCGGCGACCAGCTTAATCTGGGCCAGGCTGTTGGTAAAGTTAAGGCGTTATTTAATGAAAAAGGCGAACCATTAACTGCCGTCTTGCCCGGTTATCCAGCCTTGGTTTTAGGTTTTAGCACCGTGCCCTCCGTAGGAGCCAATACTGTTTCCGACTC
>CAZDQA010000064.1:0-4489 GCA_964507605.1 uncultured Pseudomonadales bacterium
TAATTTTCCAGGACAATCAGGGCAGTCATAATTTTAGTGGTGGAGGCGGGTAAAAGTTTTAAGTCAGGATTCTGCTGATAGAGAATGGCTTTGGAGTCAGCATCAATGACGATTACTCCCTTGGCAGTTAAGGCCGGGGCCGGTATCTTGGCAGTATTAACCGGATAGTCAGAGACGGGTAAGAATTGATAATTGGTTGGCCTCACTAGGGGCTTAGTTTGGCTTAAATCCAGCTGGTAATAATAACTTCGGGCGGGAATTAAACTTAAAAAAATCGCGCTTAAGATAAAATTAGTTTTAAATTTCTTAAGAAAATTTTTAAGTTCTGAAGATAGTTTCATTTGACAATTTTCAAATGCAGTTCTTGGAGTTGTTCAGGCGTGGCGGCCGAGGGTGCGTCCATGACGCTCGTCTGGCCGGAAGCAATCGCCGGAAAAGCCATTACTTCCCTTAAGTTGGGTTCATTAAAAAGAACCATTAACAAGCGGTCAATGCCCGGAGCAATGCCGCCGTGCGGCGGCACGCCGTAAGTAAAGGCTTCCAACAAGTGGTGAAATTGTTGTTTTTGCTTATCAGTAAAACCGATTAGCTCAAAAACTTTTTCCTGGATTTTGGGATCGTGAATCCTGATTGAACCGCCGCCAACCTCATAGCCATTTAAAACTAAGTCATGCTGGAGGCCGCGGACTTTTAAGGGATCTTTAGCTAATAATTTTATGTCATCGGGGTGCGGACTGGTAAACATATGATGCGACGGGGCAAATTTTGCTTGGCCGGAACCGTAATAAAAATCCTCTTTTGACTGCTGGGCAAACAAAGGAAAGTCGATAATCCAAGCAAAGGCTAATTCCTGGAGATCTTGTTTATTTTTTCTTAAATCAGGCTTATCGGAACCGTACTTTTTTTGCGCTTCGGCGTGAGTGATTCTCGGCCAGGGAGAGGTTTTAATTTTTTTGTCAGGAAAAATGGTTTTAACCATCTGGGTAAACATGGTTTCTGTTAAGGTTAAAATGTCGTTTTGCTGGACAAAAGACATTTCCAGGTCCAGCTGGGTAAACTCGCCGTAGGCACGATCGTGGCGCGGATCTTCATCCCGGAAACAGCGGGCAATCTGGAAGTATCTTTCAAAACCGGCGACCATTAACAGTTGTTTATACTGCTGGGGGCTTTGAGGCAAGGCGTAAAACTGGCCGGGCTGAAGACGGGAAGGAACGAGAAAGTCCCGGGCGCCTTCGGGGGTGGTTTTGGTTAAAATCGGGGTTTCGATTTCCACAAAATCCAAAGCTAATAAATATTGGCGGATAAAGTTGACGGCTTGAGAGCGAATTTTGATAATGTGGTTCATTCTCGGCCGGCGCAGGTCTAAGTAACGGTATTTTAAGCGCCTTGATTCGTCGATTTCGTGGCCGTCGGTATCCAGCGGAAAAGGCAGTTCTTTGGATTGAGTAATTAAAGCAATTTTTTTGGCTTGGATTTCGACAGTACCGGTGGCCAGCTTGGGATTGACTAAGTGATCCGGCCTTTTGACTACTTTACCGGTAACGCTGATAACTGATTCAGGCTTAAGATTAATCTTCTCCTGAGTCACTACCTGGACTAAACCAGTCCTGTCCCGCAGATCAAAAAAAGTAATCTTGCCGTGGCTGCGGACAGAATGAACCCAGCCTTTGAGCAAGACGGTTTTGCCGATCTGGTTAATTGTTTCTAAAGTTAAGATTCTTTCCATAACTTGATTTTACTGGTAAACAAAAGAGTTGACAACAAAGAAAAACCAAATACAATACCTTTACTATGCCATTACTAGAGACCGCACCTGGTTTAGCTCAATGGTTTGCCGCTCAACACACCGTTAGAGAGGGGTTGACTAATGAGCATCAGTCCTGTTCAGCAGAACACGCGGCAGAAATTGTTGGTCAAGTAATGCGCGATATTAAAGCCACCAATGCTTTAACAAAAATAAGCGAACTGTTTCACTGGCGAAAAGAACGTGAGTATGCCACAGACCTGATTGTCCTCGGGAGTGCCTTGCTATCTTTAGCTTTAAATCAAAACATGACCAGGACGAAATACGAAAGACCGGCGACGGCAATTTCCGATTTATTCCTTAATACAAATAGTCAATATCCTCTCTTTATTAAAGCTTTATTTGACAGAAAGATAAATCATGCTCGATCAGTTTGGGCAGTAATGATGCGGGCGGTTATTGAAAGATCTCACCAAAAAGAAATTCCTTTTGAAATAGCATTTTCTCAAATTGTGGAAGCGGCTGATCAAGTGGTTGAAACTGATCAGTCTCATAGGTTACCACAAATGTCCTCATCTTTACCGGAGGAAATTGATCAGTGGATTTAGGTCTTAATTTCTTTTATCTTTAATTCTAAACTTTTATTGCCGTTCCAGACATTTTTTTCCAGAGTATAAGTAATGTCAATTAACTGGCCGGGGGCAAGTTTTTGGGCTAAATGACCAAGGCTAAAGGCAATGGCTTCCACCTTCAAGGAGTCTCCTTGTAGGCTGAGTTTGAGGTGTTTGTTGTCTTGGCCAACAGGGCGGAAGTTTAATAATTTAACCTGTTTGGTAGCAAAAAGCGGCTGAGGATTGGCAAAACCAAAGGGTTTGAATTTTTCAATTGCCTTAAACAACTGCCAGTTAATTTGATTAAGATTAAGCTGGCAATCAACCTCTATTGCCGGTTCGAGTTCTTTATTTAATAAAGATTTTTTGGATAACTCAAGCAGTTTTTTGGCAACGATGGTTAAGTTTTTATTATCAATCGTAAAACCGGCAGCCAGTTCGTGGCCGCCGTGTTCCAATAAATAGGGCTCTAAGCTTCTAATCGCTTTTAAAATATTAAAACCTTTAAGAGACCGGCCGGAAGCTTTGGAGTAATTTTTACCCAAAGCGACAACGACAGCCGGACGGTTAAAGGCTTCCATTAATTTGCCGGCAACTAAACCAACCACGCCTTCGTGATAAGTTTTTGAGGCAACGAAAATCAGCGGCTGATCGCCTGATTGTTTTGAAAACTTATTTTTAGCATCAAGAAACATAGTTAAGGTTTTATCCTGCCTTAATTGATTGGTTTGGTTTAAGTGGGCGGCTAATCTTTCCGCCCGGTGAAGATCGGTGGTGCAAAGCAGGCGCAGAGCATCCAGGGCATGCTCCAGCCGGCCTAAGGCATTAAGCCGGGGAGCTAAAACATAGCTGACCTGATAATCGTCCAGCTCTTGTAAATCCAGATTGGCGGTTTTGGCTAGAGTGATTAAACCCGGACGCCTACTTAAGCGCAGTTTCTCCAGGCCGAACTTAGCTAAACTACGGTTGGCGTTAAGTAAGGGCACCATATCAGCGATTGTCCCCAGGGCGGCTAAATCAAGCAATTCACCTCCGAGGTGGGAACTTCTTTCACCTCGGAGGTGCTTAAACGCCTTAATAATTTCCCGGGCAAAAAACCAAGCTACGCCGACACCGGCGAGCTTGGTGGTGTGAATAATCGCTAAGGCTTTGGGAAAGAAAGGTCGGTTATTTTTGTGTTTGGGTAGGTGATGATCAGTAATAATAACGTCAATACCCAGTTTATGAACTTGCTGACAACCTTTAAAAGAAGAAATGCCGTTATCAACGGTAATAATTAAACCGGGTTTTGTCTTAGCTTGTTTAATAATCATGTCAATGCCCTGAGGGGAAAGACCGCGGACCGGATCATTCCGGCCGGGAATAAAGGGCAAAACTGAAAAGCCCAGGGAGTTTAAAGTTTCCCAAAGAATGGCCGTGCTGGAAACACCATCGGCATCATAATCACCATAAATATAAATCAGTTCCTGATTTTTATGGGCTTTTTTTAACCGCTTGATTGCTTTGGCAACAGCAGCCGACTGCAGACCAATTTGTTTAAGGGTAATTTTGTCAGGATTGAGGGGATCGAGAAATTCTGTTTGTTCTTTTTTGGTGATTAGTCCCCGGTTTTTGAGTAAAATATCAATAACTGTCATAATGGATTATAAATGAAGTTTAAACTATCGCCACTGGTAATGAAAGTTTTGCAAACCCTTGAGTCGGGCGGTTTTAAAGCGTATGTGGTCGGCGGGGCGGTCAGAGATTTATTAACCAAAACGCCGGTAACAGATTGGGATTTTACTACCGACGCCACTCCGGAAGAAATTCAAAAATTGTTTCCCGATTCTTATTATGATAATAATTTCGGAACAGTGGGAGTTAAGCTGGAGGAAAAGATTTTAGAAATTACTACTTTTAGAAGCGAGTCCGGTTATTCTGACCGGAGACGGCCGGATAAAGTAGTTTGGGGTAAAAGTTTAAAGGAAGATTTAAAAAGACGGGATTTTACGATTAACAGCATGGCCCTTCACTGCGTTCAGGGTAAACCAGAAATTATCGACCCGTTTGACGGACAAAAAGATTTAAAGAAAAAAATTATCAGAGCAGTGGGAGATGCCAATAAACGCTTTGGGGAAGATGCCTTAAGAATGAT
>CAZDQA010000065.1:0-4459 GCA_964507605.1 uncultured Pseudomonadales bacterium
GGAAGGCAAAAAAAAGCGGCTGATTTTATGCACCAGCTGTGTCCGGACGATAAAAAAACAAAGTTATAAATAAAAATCCTGCCTTTAAAGGAAGATATGATTTTGGGAGAACAGTGTCCGAACCGTTTAACTGGACAGGATTTGAGGGCAATGGTTTTAGTCGAGGAGCTTAAGTATTTATTGGTGGGTGGGTCGCCGCTAAAAACCTTTAAGGTGAATTTGACCAATGCTTATCAACCGCAAGAAGGCGAAAAGGACCAGGGTTTATTGAATAATGTTTTGGGATTGATGATCAGAAACAACATGATTGAAAACCCGTATATTTTAAAAGCGGTTGGCGCGGCCGTAAGCCTTAAGCCGCGAGAGTTAAAACGGATGATAAAGGAGATTAAGGGTAAGGTAGCGGTTAATCCCTCGCGGCAATAAATGCTCGACTGGCAGTCCTTGGGAAATTCTTTGGCGGATCATAGTTGAGGAAATATTGGTGATAATTTGCGTTGGGTGAATTAAGGGTTTCATGTTCGGGTAAAGCGGTTTAAATGGATAGCCGAGCCGGGGGTAAATATAGAACGGCATTAGCTTTAATAATTCCGGCCACTGCGGCCACTTGGTAAAACTGGGCAAATTGTCTGAACCGATTAAAAAAGAAAAGCAATGCTCGGGGTAGGTTTTTTGCAGGTAAGTAATATGCTCGATGGTATTGCCGGACATCTGCTTATCAAGACAGCATGTTTGGAGCTTGACTTGGTGGTTAAGTAAAAACCGGGTCATGGCTAGGCGGTGTTTAGCCGGCGCCAGATCAGTATTTTTGGTAAAACTGTGTTGATATTCAGGCAATAGCCAGATTTGATTTAAGTGAGGGATGAGTTTCAGGGCAAAAATCTGCTCTAAAACAATTTCGTGGCCCAGGTGGGGTGGATTGAAACTGCCGCCAAAAAGTGTTACATTCATGGGAATATTGTAGCAGATAGGAATTATATGGTTAGGGAAACAACTACACAAATATTAGTTCAAAGCACTATTATTGAGCGTGAAAAGATTAAAAATGCAGATTTAGAAACCGGTTTTGCGGCGGCAAATGCGGTGGTGCATGCGTTGATGGAAAATGATCTGATTTTATCAACGGCTCTTGATAGTTTAGACTTAGACCTATTTGGGAAAGGAAGATTACTTTTTGATTATTTAGAGGCGGTGTTGCAGAAAGGCAAGAAGGCGATTGAACGTGAACGGATTGAACAACTTGAAGTTGTGGCTGGGGTATGCAGTCTTTTAAAACCGTATTTTGTAGAGTTAGATTCTGGTTCGGGTATAGTTAATGGGCGTATAAGGGGAAGAAGTAAAAAAAGTAAAGGACCATGGCATGATGAGGGGTATACTGGTAGAGACTAAATTTGGATTAACGTAAATATTGTCTATATCCGGCGTCGAATTGTTTTTTGGTGATAGGTTGTTTACCTTCAAGTTGAAACATATTTTGGGGAAGAAGTTTGAGAACTTTTTTATTGGGCATAATTGTCCAAACGCCGGGCCACGGAAACAAAGCGCGGATTTTATGTTCTGGCACGCCGGTTTTAAATTCTTCCCAAGAGATAAATCCGTCTTGTTTGCTAAATTTGCTGGTGTAGGTAGCCAGCGACTCATCTTGTTTTTTTTGAGTAATTTTATTGTTCAAATAATCGGGCAGAATTTTAATTAAGAGTTTGGCACCGGTCGTAAAACAACGTTTGAGCAAAACCGGCGTGGTGTCATCAGGGAGAACCGGTACTTTTTCCTGGGCAATGATCGGTCCGGCGTCAAATTTATCAATCATTTTAATTATGGAAATCCCCGACTCTTTTTCTTTGTTTAAGATCTGGTAAGGCACCGGGGTAGGGCCGCGGTACTGGGGTAAAAGCGAGGGGTGGAGATTCAGGCCGCCGGCCGGGAGTTTCTTGCCGTAGTCAGCGCTGATAATTAGATTAGCCTTGTTTGGTTGGGCAACAATGACGTAGCCGGCCTTGATTAAAGCTTTTTTGACAATGGCTGAATTGGCCGACGAGCCGAAGAAAAGGATTGACAAGTTCATGCTTTCCTATATAATACCATTACTGCCTAAAATTTCAGGCAGTTTTTATTAATTATTTTATATTAATATGACAACGGAATGTCCGGATTTTGGGGGAGTAACCAGAGATTTTCAGGCGACGGTTCCTCAAATGGAAGCAGAGCTGGGAATATCCTTACCAACGGTGGGCGAACTATTAGCAGTGATGCACATTGAGTGCGGCGAAGAGATTCCTTATAAGGTTTGGGCGCATTGTCATTCATTAATGGTAGCGCAGCGTGGGCAAATAGCGATGAAAAGAGTAGATGAATTTTCAAAAACAACTCAAGAATGGATTGATGTTGTCCGTGGTGGTCAAGCCGAGGGGAATAAAGTGTTTTATAAAGAACAGGTTTTAAATTTACTGCAAGTCTTGGGTGGAAATTCCAGTGACGGGAGAATGACCAGAAGAGCCTTATTGGAAGAAGGCGCGCAGATATTAATGGATATTAGGCAAGCCGAAGAAGTTAGATAAACGGGTTGGTGATAGGTTTTAGTTTTCCCCGGCCGGGACCGTAAAATAATTGTTCTTTTGACTTTTTCAGGTAATCTATAAATAGTATGCCGTCCAAGTGGTCGCGTTCGTGCTGGAAGTAAACAGAATAGGGTGCGGTTAAGCGGGCGGTTTTGGTGAGGCCATTAAGGGTTTGGTAGCGGGCTTTAATTTTGACGGGCCGATCGACAAAGCCATAGTAGCCGGGAAAGGAAAGACAGCCCTCTAAGAATTGGTTGTCTTTGGGGAGGGATGAGAGCATTTTCTTTGAGTTTTTTAAGATTTGGGGGTTAATGACTGGTGTAGTTTTTCCGTCAGGCATTTTCATCACAAAGACGCGCCACAACTTACCGATTTGGTTAGCGGCCAAACCGACGCCCAAGGGCTCGCCTTGACTCGGCGAGGCAGGTTCCCGCGGGTCGGGAACGACGGTAGTTAACAGTTCGTCTGCCAGTTTTTGAAGACTGGAGTCAAAAGCAGTGACGGTTTCGGCTGGTTGCCGGAGGATTTTATTGGGGTATTTTAAAATCATAGTTGGGTTTTAGTTCAAGGGCGGCTTGCAATGTTTGTTTGGCTAAATCTTTTTGGCCGAGCTGATTGTAGATTAAACCTAAGTTATAGTAAAGTTTGGCATCGGTCGGGGCCAGTTTGATTGCCTGAAGAGTGGTGTTCAGGGCTGCTTTAGTATAACCAGGATCAATGTTGGATAAAAGCAAAAAGATTTTAATGCGGGATTTTAAATAGTTTAAATGGACCGGATTAGCCGCTAAGACTTGATCAGATTGGGACAGAGCCTCAGTGATTAACTGATTTTTAAGTGTGGCACTTTGAGTGGCTTCATAAACATAAGCCAACTTGGCTAAACCTTCAGCATATTCGGAGCGGAAAAGAGGTTCATGCGGGGAAAGAGCCACGGCTTTTTGCAGGAGAGTTAAACCGGCCGCCAGCTGGTTGGCTTTAACATAGTTGCGGCCCAGGTTAAATTGATAGTCAGCTTTCCAAAGATTGACAGTAAACCGTAAACCGTAAACAGTAAACAGTAAAATAATAATAATTAAAATATATTGCCAAAGTTGGGGTTTTTTCTCCTTGACACTTTTTGGTACGATCGTGGTAGAAAGTGTCAAGGCGAAAGCGGGGAACATAAAGAAAAATAAAGCCACGGGAACAACGGAAAAGCCAAAAAAATTGGTGATGAGAATGGAAATAAAACCAAGCATCAAGCCGCTGGGGTTTTTGAGGAAAAAAATTAAAACAGCGAAAATAAAAAACAGATAACTAGCTAAACCAAAAGCGCCGGTGGTGGCTAAGAAGTTTAAAAATTCATTGTGGGCTTTGTTGTATAAAAAGTCCCATTCAGACAAAAGGTTGTGGCTGGCGGGCCGGAAGTTGTAGTAGGAATAAGCGAAAGTTTCCACTCCGGAACCGAATAAAGGATAATGCTTAAAAATATCAATGGCCCCCTGCCAGACAACCCGGCGGATTAAAAGGGATGAGGAGCCGCCGGCGCGGGTAAGATTTTCCTGTTCGATTGCCTGAGTTACGGCTTGATTACTTAAGATTAATCCGGAAGATTTTAAATAAAAC
Source organism: uncultured Pseudomonadales bacterium (assembly GCA_964507605.1). Classification (GTDB taxonomy): domain Bacteria; phylum Patescibacteriota; class Microgenomatia; order UBA1400; family CG1-02-47-37; genus CAZYUF01. Next base: position 4,164 of record CAZDQA010000065.1, read on the forward strand.
AGGCCGGAAAATAATAAGGCAATAATTAAGAAAATTTTTAGAGAACGTTTTTTAACGACAAAAAAAACAAACATTAAGAAAAGAGTAATCAAGGCGGCGGCAATACCTGATTGGCTTTTGGTAAAGTAAATGGTGATTAAAAATAGCGGCGCCAGCCAGCGGGATAAAGGGATGACGGCAATAAGATAGGCGGCGAGCCAGTTAGGCTGGCCTAAAGTGGAAAAAACCCGGTTTTGGACATCCTGGACCCAGACATGTTTATCAATGCCGAAATGTTCGGCAATAGCGTAAAGCGA
>CAZDQA010000066.1:0-4291 GCA_964507605.1 uncultured Pseudomonadales bacterium
CCGCCGGCAAAGTTTCAATATCTAGGTAGAGTTTATTCATAATAAAATGGTACTAATCATAATAATTTTAAGTAATTTTTAATTCTTTGAATATCTTCATTTGTTTGATCGGCTTTAAAATAAATTTCTATTAAGACTACTTTAAATATTTTTATATGAAAAGCGTAGATAATTCTTAAGCCGCTTTTTGAACCCCTACCTTTAAGGGTTTTACAAGCAATTTTTTTTATCTTACATATTTTAATATCCTCTGAGCAAAATCCCGGAATTAAAAATACACTTTGATTATTAATGTTCCTTAGATGAAAGAGTTCTATAACGTTTCTTTTGACAACAGCTAAATCATCCTCCAGAGATCTAAATCTTTTCTTTAATTTCTTAAAGTCTTTTTTAAATCCTTCCGTTTCTTTATAATCAATCGTTGCCGCTGTCATAATCTCTTACCGAAGTTTCATCTGAACGATAAAACACAGCCTCATAGTCGATAGGTTTACCTTTTTGAGCAGTAATCCAAGGCACATCTTTGTGTGAAAGGGCAGTTAAATCATTGGCCGTTAAATCAGATAGTCTTTGCAATTCTTCATTAATATGATCAATTTCCTGCCCATTTAAAATGCTTAAATCAGGTTCAACTTTCGGATTAATTAAATATTTGATTTGAGGATATTGATAAAACTTGCTATTTTTTACTATTTCTACCTGACTTTTTTCCGTTAAATCCTTGATTAAATTGTCAAACATCAAAGGGGTTGGGCCATAATGGTTTTTTAAATAAACCAAGCCTATTAATTGTTCTTCGTATTTTTCGTAATAATCAAAGTCGATAAAATAAAGTAATTTATATAAGGCAGTCATGCCGATATTCGGCTTACCCCCAACTTTCTTTAAAATATAAAGTAAGACTTGCTTAAATTTATCAACTTTTTGTTGAGGAATACTGATTCTGATTGTCTCGTTTTTTTCTTTATCTTTAGAGGGTAGTTTTTGAGTCGGTTCAATTTTTACTTTTATATTTACTTCTTTTTGGCTCAAAAAATCGTCAAGGGAAAGATTAAAAATTGCGGCTAGTTTTTCTGCTTCAGCCACAGTTAATTCCCGATCTCCTTTTTCTATTTGTAAATAGGTCGGTCTGGAAATATTTAACTTCTTAGACAGATAGTCTTGAGTTAAATCATTTTTGAGTCGTAACTCTTTAATAAAATCGCCAATCATATCTCTCCTTAGGCTTTTTCTTTACAAGGAAAAGCCTACACCATGTAAATATGTTTGTCAAGTATTATGTAAAATACTTTTACGTTGTTTTTTCTTTTTCCGGGAATAAATATCTTTGAGGATTTCCCTCATTTCGTCAGGCGCCGGCAAAGTCTCAATATCTAAGTAGAGTTTGTTAGATGAATTATTCATTACCGCTCCAGTCTTTACAGAGCAAATTGGCTTGCTCAAGAACGGTTTGGGTGGCATTTTCCTGCTTGTCCGGCGGGTAGTTGTATTTCCTCAATAATTTTTACATAAACCCGTAATTTTGCCTGAATACTTTCTTTGATTGTCCAGTCAATCGTCGTATTTTTACGCAACATTACCACTAAATCTCTGGCTATCTGCATTAAGGTTTTATCTCCCAATTCCCGGATGGCACTTTCATTAATACAAAGAGCGTCGTAAAAAGCCACTTCTTCCGGAGTTAGGCCAATTTCTTTTCCTCTGTCTTTTTCAGCTCTGATTTTCTTGGCCAAATCTACAAGTTCTGATATCACCTGAGCGGCCTCAATTGTCCGGTTTTGGTATTTTTTAATAGTTTCCTCCAACATTTGGGCAAATGACCGGGATTTGACCAAATTACTTTTCATCATGGAGACGATTTCATCGTTTAGTAACCGCTTTAACATTTCAAAGGCTAAATTTTTATGCGGCAAATTTTTTACTTCGGCTAAAAACTCATCGGATAAAATGGACAAGTCCGGGGTTTTAATTCCGGTAGCAGAATAAATATCAATGACTTTATCGGAGACAATCGCTCCGGAAACAATTTGTTTGATCGCTTCCTGATAATCATCATCCGTTGGCCCGCCACCGTTTCTTCCGCCGCCGCCTTTTCTTAACCCTGCCTTAACTGCCTGGAAAAAAGCCACTTCATCTCTAATTTTAATCGCTTCTTCATGGGGTACCGATAAAGCAAAAGCGAAACTAAGCTCGGCAACTACCTGACAATAACGTTCCTCGCCGTCTTCTAAGCCAAGGATAAAATCCATGGCTGAAGCTATTAGCCTAGTTCTTGCCGAAGCCGAACCGTGCAGGCTCTTTTGATAATCAAAACCATGGAACAATTCACCGGTAACTTCGTATTTCTCCAACATTAATCTGACCGCTTCTTCCTGCGGTATGGCTACTTTTTTACGGTCGTTATCCGCATAATAGGCCAAGGCTTCTTTTAGTTCAGGAGCTAAGCCTAAATAATCAACAATTAAACCGCCCGGTTTATCTCCAAACACCCGGTTAACTCGGGCAATTGTCTGCATTAAACCGTGGCCTTTCATTGGTTTATCAATATACATGGTGTGTAGACTGGGCACGTCAAACCCGGTCAGCCACATATCCCGGACAATAACCAATTTCAATTCGTCAGCTGGGTCTTTCATACGATTAGCCAGGTCGTGCCGCGCCGGTTTATTCCGGATATGCTGCTGCCAATCCAGCGGGTCTGCCGCTGAGCCGGTCATTACCACTTTTAAAAATCCTTGTTTGTCATCATCGCTGGCCCAATTTGGCCGAAGTTTAACTATTTCTTGGTAAAGCTCAACCGCAATTCTTCGGCTCATCACTACAATCATTCCCTTGCCTTCGATAATTGATAATCGGTTTTCAAAGTGGTCGACTATATCTTTAGCAATTAGAGTAATTCGTTTCTGAGCGCCGATTAAAGCTTCCAATCTGGCCCATTTGCTTTTCAATTTTTCTTTCCTCTCCACTTCTTCGCCTTCGGTTAATTCTTCAAATTCCGGATCGATTTTCAGCCTTTCGGTTTCTTTTAAAGAAATTTTAGCCAGGCGGGCTTCATAATAAATCGGGACGGTGGCCTTATCTTCCACCGCCCGGCTGACGTCATAAATATCGATGTAGTCGCCGAACACTGCCCGGGTGTTTTTATCAGTTAATTCAATCGGTGTGCCGGTAAAACCGATAAACGAAGCGTTGGGGAGGGCGTCGTGGATGTGCCGGGCAAACCCATCAATAAAATCGTACTGGCTGCGGTGGGCTTCGTCGGCAATTACCACAATGTTGCTTCTGTCTGAAAGCAGCGGATATTGTTGTTTGTTGTTTTCCGGCATAAATTTTTGAATTGTGGTAAAGACAACCCCGCCGGAAGCAACTTTTAAGTAGTCTTTTAACTGTTCTCTGTTGTCAGCTTGTTTGGGAGTTTGCCTTAATAGATTTGAACACCTGGAGAAAGTACCAAACAATTGGTCGTCCAGATCGTTTCTGTCTGTCAACATAATCACGGTCGGGTTGTCTAAAGCCTGAACAATTTTCCCAGCATAAAATACCATGGTTAAACTTTTTCCCGATCCTTGAGTATGCCAAACAACGCCGCAACGCCGGTCTCCTTGTTGGCCGGCGGCCTCAATGGTTTTCTTAACGGCTTTATTAGTAGCGTAGTATTGGTGATAAGCGGCTAATTTTTTGCTAATCTTTTCACCGTCAGTTTCAAAGACGACAAAATTACTGATAATATCCAAAATTCTTTGTTTGGTAAAAATACCTTTTAACATCACTTCCAGCTGGGGCAAGGAATTGGGCGCGATTGTTTCACCGTCAACCGTGCGCCAATGGGTAAACCATTCCCAGTTGGCGGAAATTGTCCCCACTCTGGCCTCCATACCATCACTAATAATTGCCAGCTCGTTGTAGCTAAACAATGAGGGAATTTCATTTTTGTAGGTTTGAATTTGATTAAAAGCGCCTTTAATGGTGGCGCTGACATCAGCCGGATTTTTCAGCTCAATAATTCCGATTGGTAACCCGTTAATAAAAATAACTACGTCCGGCCGGCGATTTTTGTTTTGCTCAATTACGGTAAATTGATTCACCGCCAGAAAATCGTTTTTGTCCGGATCAACAGTGTCAATTATTCTGACTTTGTCCCCGGCAATCGAGCCGTCCATCCGCTGATACTCAACATCGATTCCATCCTGAAGCAAGGTGTGAAAGGCCTGATTATTTAAAATCAGCTGCGGGCTGAAGTTACTCACCCGTAAAACTTTTTTTAAAGCCTCGTCCCGCGCTGGTTCGGGAA
>CAZDQA010000067.1:0-988 GCA_964507605.1 uncultured Pseudomonadales bacterium
TTTAATTAATTAAACTGCCCATGAAATACATTGCTTATTGCCGAAAATCAACCGACGAGCCGGACAAACAGATATTGTCGATTGAATCCCAACTCCAGGAATTAAAATCCCTTGCCCAAAAGGAACAACTTGAAATAATCGAGTTTGTTACCGAAAACAAAACCGCCCGGAAACCAGGCCGCGTCAAATTCAACCGAGTGTTAAAACTTATAGAACAGGGCAAAGCCAGCGGGATAATTTCCTGGCACCCGGACCGGCTGGCCAGAAACACCATTGACGGCGGCAAGCTTGTTTATCTCTTAGACACCGGCCAACTGCAATCATTAAAATTCCCGACTTTCTGGTTTGAGAATACACCGCAGGGCAGATTCATGCTGTCAATGGCATTTTCACAAGCAAAATATTACGTGGATAATTTATCGGAAAATGTCAAAAGAGGAATCCGGTACAAACTCCAAAAAGGGATTTTACCTAACAAAGCACCGACCGGTTACTTAAATAATCCTATCACCAGATCAATTGACTTAAATCCAAAGGTGAGTAAATTGGTTAAACAGGCTTTCCGGCTTTTTGCTACCGGAAAATATTCTTTTGCCGAAATCCAAAGATTTTTCTTTAGGCACAAAGTCACCGGTCGGAACGGCAAGCCGATCAAAAATGAAAACATTAAACTCATGCTCCAAAACCCATTTTATTACGGCCTGATTAAGTTTAACAACGAAACTTATCCCGGCACGCACCAACCAATAATTGCTAAATCTCTGTTTGACCAATGCCAAAATGTGGCTGTCAAAAGATCAAAACCCAATATCAGAAATTATCAAACTGATTTTGCTTTTCTGGGTTTAGCTAAATGCCCTGATTGCCGCTCGGCTATCACCGCCGAAAAACTGGAGGACCAGGTAAGAAAAATTGTTTTTAATCACTCAATCCTGCCGGAAAACGGCCATAAACTGCTGGACCAACAAAACCAAACACACCCAACACA
>CAZDQA010000067.1:998-4180 GCA_964507605.1 uncultured Pseudomonadales bacterium
TTGATGAAATCAAAGAAAAACAATAGGCCAAAAGCAAAATCCAACAGTTAAAATTTCAGATTGAAATTATTGACCAAAAACTCGAGCGGCTTTTAGACGGCTATTTGGAGCAGGTGGTAGACACCAAAAACTACCAAACCGCCAAGCAAAAACTGTTGGAAGAAAAATTAAATTTGGAGGAGAAATTATTGACAATCCGCCAAAAAGGTTCGGCTTGGGTCGAACCTATGAAAGATTTTATAAAAGGCTTGATTTATCAACAAAAAATCGCCAAAGCAAAAAATACCGGCCATGAACTTGCAGTCATGGCCAAAAAACTCGGGTCGAACTTCTTTTTATCCGATCGCTGTTTAAAATTTTCACTCAATTCTGCCTGGTGCGCGCTCGCCGTCACCCCCGATGCGGCTCGCGCACAATTGAAAAATCCTGAACTGTGCCGGGAAGAGGACTTGAACCTCCATGCCATTGCTGGCACATGCACCTCAAGCATGCCTGTATACCAATTTCAGCATCCCGGCTTCTTTACTATTTTATCAGAAACAGTTAAACTTTGGCTATGAAACCTTTATCCAACCGCGAACTGGCCCTCACCGCCGCCCTGGCCGCTGTCTCTGCCGTCGTCCAATTAATTCATCTCGGCTACCAATCACCCCAGTGGGGGATGTGGATTGATTTAGTCGCTGTCTCCTGGCTGATTGCCTTTTTCCTTTTCGGCCTCCGCTCAGCTCTCTATGTTTCTCTTTTAGGTTTTATCGTTATTACCCTCTTTGCTCCGGACACCTGGCTCGGCGCCTCGATGAAATGGTTGGCCACTGCTCCTATGTGGCTCAGTCTGGGCCTATTTTCCAAAAACTATCACCAAATCTCCCGGCTTATCCTTCCTTTAACCATCGGCCTCATCATCCGCTCATTAATTATCATCCCGGTTAACTACTTTTACGCCATTCCTCTCTGGACCGGCATGTCCCCGGCTGTCGCCATCCAAACCATTCCCTGGTACATCATTGCCGGTTTCAACTCAATTCAGGGCTTAATCGATGTTATTCTGGCCTGGGTAATTGTCTATCGTTTTCGCTTAAACCGTTTCGCCAAACTTCCATCATGAATTCCGGCATTGTTTTATCTCAAGTTTCTTTTAGTTACACTAAAAATCATCCGGTTATAACCAACTTAAACTTTCACATCCGGCCCGGTGACTTCCTCACTATTACCGGTATCAACGGTTCCGGCAAAACCACTTTAACTTATCTGTTAAACGGCCTGATCCCTCATCAAATTAAAGGCTATTTTGAAGGTAGAGTGACTGTTGATTCAATCTCCACCCGGGACCAACCAGTCAGTTTTTTTGCTGCCAAAGTCGGTTTAGTCTTTCAAAATCCGGACTTTTCTTTGTTTAACCTTACTGTTAAAGACGAACTGGCTTTCGGCTTAACCAATCTTCATCAGGATAATTCGGATCAAAAAATTAAACGCGCACTTGAACAAGTCCGCATGCTCCAGTATTTAAATCGCGATCCCCAGTCCCTTTCTTTCGGCCAAAAACAAAAAATCTGTTTAGCCTGCGCCTTAGCTTTAAACCCTGACTACCTGGTCTTAGACGAACCTACCGCCATGCTCGACCACCCCAGCGCTATTGAACTCTATCAAATCTTAACTCAACTTAACCAACAGGGCAAAACCATCATTGTCGTTGAACATCATCAGGAATTTATTGATAAATTTTCCAAAAGAACGTTTGCTCTTCATGTTTAAACTAATCGCTCTGATCATCACTACCTCTGCCTTGATTTTCATTAATAATCTCTCCTTCCTCCTTGTCTTCTTTTTTGCTCTGCTTCTAATTATTGCCCTTAAAACCAAGTTCTCGCCGCTGAAAAATCGCTTACTGCCTTTATTCTTTACCATAATTCTATTGATTCTCTTTCAACTGCTTTTCAACTCTTCACAACCCTATTCTATCCGCTTACTTCAGGGCTTCACCGCCGCCCTTAAAATCTTGTCTCTTAGTTTACTGGTATTTTTATACACTGCCACTACTTCAATTACTCAAATCAGCCAAGCCCTCAGCTTTCTCCCCAAAAACTTTAACTTTATGCTCACCATTACTTTTAGTTTAATCCCGGTTATTTTCCAGGAAGCCAAAACCATTATTCTCCTGCAGAAATGCCGGGGATATCATAGCTTTAATCCTTTGCCGATTATCATTCCCTTGCTCCACCGCACCCTCAAGCGCTCCGAACAGATTGCTTTAACCATGTCCAGCCGGGGATATTAAAAAAATAAGCTAGATAGATTTTTCCAAAACAACCTTATAATTGACCCAGCCAGTAGGAAATTCCTTGGAGTTATATCCGTTCACAAATATCCAACTATTATCCTTGACCGCAGAAATGGGATAATAGACATTTCCCAACTTATTGGTTGTTCCCTGAAAACTATAATCAGAACATTCTGGAGGTTGGCAATTCTGACTGTTTGTTATCCACAACGAGATATTAGAGAGTGGTTTCTGGGTTTGCGGATCAATAAGTTTGAGTCTCCTTTCAAAATTATCAATTTTGTTATCTGGGTCTAATTCTATAAGCCAGTTATTATTATCAATTTTTTCTGAATCTTTATTTAAATCTCTGCCAGATTTATATCCGGTTGCTGTGACAGTGGTAACTGCATTGATTACTTTCGATGGAATTGAAATAATGCCATCATCATCTGACCTTCCAGTCCATTCCTGTCCCTCAGTGTTGCAAGGTGTTGTAAAACACCTCATACCATTATCACTGGATATTTTTACATCAGTATTAGAAATAGCCTGTACCGAGAAAGCGTCGAGTAATTCAGCTTTTATGGTACCAGTTTTAAGAAAGGGGATTTTAGAAACAGGACCAGATTTATTTATTAACGCAAAATATCCGGCAATACCAACAAAAATAACAACTAGTGTTAATAAAATTATTTTTATAAAACCTGTATTATTAGTGTCCATAAGTTTTACTTTTTAATCGCCGGATGAGGCGAGGCGAACAGAAATCGCTTGCAATTTCCTTTCTGTGCCGATGGTGGGACTCGAACCCACATGCCTTGCGGCACACGCCCCTGAAGCGTGCGTGTATACCAGTTTCACCACATCGGCTTGATTTATAGTTTAACATATGGCACAGTTATCTTAAATGAAACAACTCATT
>CAZDQA010000068.1:0-4135 GCA_964507605.1 uncultured Pseudomonadales bacterium
TCCGGTCCAAAGTAAAATGTTTTTCAATTACGTAGGCACCGTAGCCAACGGCAATTAAAGCCGCCTCAAGACCCAAAGTGTGGTCAGAGTAGCCGACGGGGTAGTCAGGAAAATGTTTTTGCAGATCCATGACTGCAGCCACGTTGGCTTCTTCAGGCGGGCAGGGATAGTTAGTAGTACAGTGGAGAATAATAATTTGTTTATTGCCGGTTTTGGCGATGGTATCGACCGCTTCTTTGGTTTCCTCAATTGTGGCCATGCCGGTTGATAAAATAATCGGTTTTTTGGTTTGACCCAAAAACTCCAAAAACGGCAGGTTAGTTAAGTCACCGGATCCGACTTTCCAAGCCGGCACCATCGGTTTTAACAGTTTAGCCGAGTCAATGTGGCCATGTGGTGTGGACATAAACATAATTCCGGCTTTTTTACAGGCGGCGATCAATTTAGGATAAGCCTCTTCTTTTAATTCTAACGGCCGCAATAAATTCCACTGATTGTCCTCGCCCACGTTTGTCTTTTGGTAAGCTGCAGTCGGGGAAAGTCTAGTCGTTACCTGCTCAGCTTTAAAAGTTTGAAATTTGACTGCGTCGGCTCCGCCATCCGCCGCCGCATAGACTAACTTTTCCGCTAATTTTACATCACCGTTATGATTAACTCCGGCTTCGGCAATAATAAAGCAAGGGTGTCCCGGCCCGATTTTTCTATTTCCGATTTTAATTGACTTAATCATTTATTTTATAAACTTTGTATTTAGAATTTTCCCACAGCAACTCCCCAAAATCAACATGATCAGGGCCTAACCAGTAATCAGCCGGGTAGGTTAGTCGGGGCTGAGTTTGTTGATATTGAGTTAAGATTTGAGTGAGAATTTCCAGCGGCACACTACAACTATAATAGTCAGTGGCGTTAAATAGGCGGAAATAAAGAAAATGCCCGGCGCAGTTATCAAAGTCAAAACGTTTATTGATTTTTAATTGTTGATCGTTAAGAAACTTTGCGGCCAGTTTTTCATTGCTAATTCCACTTATTTGATAAACCTGCAAAAATCGCTGCAATAATTCTGCGTTATCGACATGACTTAGTTGGGCTTGGAGGAGATATGGTTGGTTATGGGTGTAAGCCGGCAGGTAGAGGTTGTCCGTTAGGCTCGGTGTGACGACCACACTATTTTTAGAGGTATTTTTATCCAGCCAGCTAAAGGCCTCCAATCTTTCCGGCTCAATCCTGAAAGCAACAGCGTTATTTTTAAAATACTGCCAATGGAGCCGGAATTGAAAGCCTAATATTAAAAAACAGATAAGTATTAATAACGCAGGCTTTAACTTTAATTTATTAAACAAGCTGATAACTATTAAAATTGCGGTCATTGGATTAACGACCCGTAAAAACCAATGGCCAATCGGGTCATCAGCGCCGAATTTAATCAACATGGTGCCAACAACCAAAGTGATTATTCCGGCGTAAAATGCCAGCCAGAATTTTTTACGTCTGGCTAAATATAAGCCAAAAATTAATAATAATATTTGAGTCAAAGTCGGTGAAATATAAAAATAATTTCTTTGCCAGTAATCTGCAGCCGGTAAAAGACGAAAAACAAATAACCAGTAAGGCAGTGTAGTTAATCCCCAAATCGCCAAAATTTTTACTAAGCGGCGGTTTATCCCTGACCAAGCCAGCCAGGCTAAAGCCACTGTCCAATAGAAAAAATGAGTATAAGTTAAAAGCGTTAAAAATAAAGCCATTATTTGCCAAGAAGATCTTTTCCAAAGTAAAGCTACGAAAATTAAAAATAATCCCAAACTAATTTGTGGATGAAAACTTCTGATCAGAGTTGAATAGCTGCCTTCTTTCCAGTATTGTTCCAGTAATTTAATTACTGAGGGTAAATAAGGAAAATAAGTTAGATAATGATAAAAAGTCATTACTAGTGTGGTTGCGGTTAACGCCAGCAGCCGGTTTTTTAACCAAAGGTTTAGCAGAGAAGCCAAAATCAAAAAAGTTAATGCCGGGAAAATAAAGTCTGCCAGCATAAAAGCCTTGTCGATTCCGCCGGAAATTTTAACCAGTAAAGCCATTAAACCGCTTCCGACCAGTTCTCCGGGGTCAGCTAGGGGCTGGGTAATTTTTGGAGCATAGAAAAAGCCCTCGTCGACCGCAAACGAAGGACTTAATTCGTTTAATGTTAATGGCGAGTAAGGTTTTACCTGCCATAAATTAGGGATAGTCCAGTGGTAAAACGAATAAACCAATCCTACTAAAAAAGCTGCGAGAATTGTCAATCTCATGATACAATAATACATTATGGCTATAAAAATTTCCCTAGTAGCTCCGGCCCACAATGAGGCTGGTAATTTACCTGAGTTTATAAAAAAAACTGTTGCGGCACTCAAAAAAATTACCCCCGATTTTGAAATAATTATTATTGATGATGGTTCAACCGATGGCTCTTGGGCATTGCTGGAAAAACTGAAAAATAACTACTTACAGTTAAAGGCGATTCGTCTCCGGCGCCGCTGCGGTCAAACAACTGCCTTAATGGCCGGCTTTAATCAGGCCAAAGGGGAAATTGTTGTAGTTTTAGACGCTGATTTACAGCAGGATCCAAACGATATTAAGAAATTAATTACACCGATTTTAAACGGCAAAGCCGATGTGGTTTCCGGACAACGCCAGAAAAGACAACATGGCTTTTCAATTAAATTAATTGCTTTAATTGAAAAGTATTTAAACCGTTTATTTTTAGGTATTAAACTATCTGACACCGCTGTTTCCCCGAATGCTTATAAAAAAGAAACCCTTACAGACTTAAATCTATATGGTGAAATGCACCGTTTTTTAGTACCGATTTTATTTTGGCGGGGTTGGCGAATTGTTGAAGTACCGGTTAGCCATTTTCCCAGAATTTCCGGCAAGAGCAAATATCGGGCGACTAAGGCCGTTGGTGGGTTCCTTGATCTATTAATTGTAAAATTCTGGCAGGATTATTCTGCCAGGCCGATCAGGCTTTTCGGCTCAATCGGCTTAATTTTAATTGCTTTAGGTTCAATTTTAGGCATTGAAGAGGCAATCAGGAAATTAGTTTTTCATTTGTCAATTTACAATCGTACTTTGCCGTTATTAGCCGCTTTTTTAGCTATCGTCGGCATCCAATTTTTAATCTTAGGTATTTTAGCTGACATCATGGTGAGGATTTATTACCAGAATAAACCAGAAGATATTGTTGAATCAATTATCGAGTAAATAATCCCAAAGAGTAGAATTTTAACCAGGAAAAAGGTAAATGATATTCGTTAATCAGAGTAAATTTATTAATAATAGATTGATGTATTTCTTTTGCCTTGGCAACATGCCCTAAGGGTTGGTAATCGGCCTTTGCATCATGAAGACTTTTGTATACCTTAGGCCTTAACAGTTTTTTTTCAAGATTTTTTATCCACTCGAATAATTGGCTGCCTTCGTTCGGATACCCGGCGATTAAATAACCACCTGGTTTTAACCAAATAGAAAACTTTTTCATTAGCTGTTTTAATTGCAGCGGCAGAATATGCTCTAAGATGCTTAAAGCTACAAGGCAATCAAATTTTTTTAATGGGAGTTTTAAAGTCAATAAATCAGCTTGAATAAATTTAATGTTGTTAATTTTTTTCTTTCGGCACATTTCTTTAGCGTATCGGAGAGTATGTTGGGCATAGTCAACCGCCGTTATCTGTCCGACTGTTTTTGCCAAGCTGGGCAAAAAAAAGCCAATGCCGCTGCCCGCGTCCAAAAGAGAATTGATTTTGGGCAGCTGATTGAGCCAGTTTAAGGCGATTTGGAACCGTTTCCTGAAAATCCATCTGGCCGGTCCTTTAGTTTCAAAATAGGCCGAAGCTGAAGCCTCAACCAATTGATGATAAACAGTTGATCGGTTGGGATGATCTAAAATTTTCAGCCGGTTCGGATAATCTGATTTTTTGGGGAAAACTAATTTTAGTCGCTTCTGCATGGACTCCATTATATAATATTTTAAATGACACTTAAGGGATACTACCTACCATATTTAAACCGTCTTTATAATGATTTATTATTTCGTCAAGTAATTCTATCTTATAATTTGCGTTATTCATTGATAGATAAAAACGGTAATGCCAAACCT
>CAZDQA010000069.1:0-4129 GCA_964507605.1 uncultured Pseudomonadales bacterium
CAGTCGCGGCCGGCCATGGTGTAGGTCCCGGGCGTAGCTTTAAAGTTGCCGTTTTTGTAGGCATAAAGTTGCCATTTGGTTAATTCTCGATTAATGATCGGTAATTGATTAAGTTTAATTCCATCCCGGGATGGAATGTTATGGTTGACGATGGAGAGAAGGGAGATATCATAATTACCGCCGGAGATAAGGTAGTCAACCGGGCAGTTTTTTAATGTTTCTTTGGGTAAGGCGGTGACATGGTCACCGGCCAGCACAATCCGTAGGTTCGTCCGCCAGCTGGCGGACTCCCGTTTTAGGTTTTTTATGATTTGCCAATGTTGTTTGATGACTGGAGTTTTGGTTTCCATAAATAAAAGATCGGGTTGTTCGGCTTTGAGGCGATTAAACCATTGATCATAACTCCAGTTTTCGGCAATACCATCCAGCCAAACCACCTGATGGCCTTGGGTTTGGAGCAGGGTAGCGGCTGAAGCCGGAATGACCGGATAAATATAAGTGGGGGAGGAGAACCATTGAAATTGACGGTTTTGAGACAGTAAAGGGACGCCTTGGTTAGATTTTAAAGGCGGATAACCGATACAGATTTTCATAGATAAACTATAGTATACTTTAGATGATATGAAAATAAGGATGAGAGACAGAATTTTGTGGGGGTTGGCCATTGGCGGGGAGATTGTCGAGCAGATTGAATCAGGGGGCAGCCGGGCCTGTGATTCGAGCCGGCTTTTTTTATGGACGCCGCCGGGGTATTCTAGGAAAAAATTCCGCCAGTTAGTGGCCAGAATGGTCAGGGAAGGTTATGTCCAGCAAGTGTTGGTGGAAGGCCGGCCGCATTTCCGGCTGACCGGATTGGGCCGGAAGCAGTTGGTTAAAAATAAGCCGGTGTTAAGCCAGACCGGCGGCCAGGAATGGGACGGGTTTTGGCGGATTGTGATTTTTGATATTGCTGAATCGCAAAGAAAACTAAGAGATATACTCAGGCGGCAGTTAATCAAAATGGGCTTTGGCGCTTTACAAAACAGCACTTATATTTCTTGTTATGATTATAGTGAAGAGTTTTTAGAGTTTTTAGATGCTAAGGGGTTGAAAGGCAAAGTGTTGTTATTGGAGTCAAAACAAAAATATTTAGGCGAGCCAAAACTGCTGGCGGAAAAAGTCTGGGGTTTGGAAGCAATCGCCGCCAAGTATAAACAAGTGATTGACCGGGTAGTGACCAGGTTCGGGATTAAAGAAGCGAGCAAGCGGGAGGAGTTTTTAAAAAAGATTTACCGGGATTATTTGGAAACAATTATTATTGATCCGATGCTGCCGAAGAGTTTATTAGCTGAAGATTGGGGCCGGGAAAAAGCCAGAAAGTATTTACTGCGCTCCGGAGTGTTACGGGAGTAGATTATTGACAGCAGTAACGAGGCCGGGATCAGAAAAATAGGCTAAGAGCTGTTGGCGCCAGTTGGGGTCGGAAAGAAAAACATCCGGGTCTACCCCTTGGCCTTCGATCGGCTGGCCGTCTTCACGCAAAGTCAGGTGATGGACCAAAAAGACAGAGTAGGTTTGCTGATCACTGAGTTGATGCTCTAAACTAAAAACTTTTTCGACTGTGCCCCAGCCTTTGGTGGTGGTGCCGACTAAAACACCAACATGGTATTTTTTTAAAACTGAAGCCATGACTTCAGCTGAAGATTGAGTATTTTGATTGATGAGGACCACGACTTTTTTAAACTTGACCAGGCCTGCCAGCCAGCCGGTTTTGGTTTTAAAATCTTCTTTTTTATCCTGCTGGAGAAATTGGTAAGCATACTGGTCGTTGCCGATGAACGGGCCTAAAAAATAGGGCAAGCCGTCAATGGCGCCGCCGATATTGTCCCTTAAATCCAGAATTAAGGTGTTTAAGTTGGGGTATTGATTGCCGGCATTAACCGCGGCGGTAAGTTCCTGGATAGTGGTGGGGGAGAATTTTTGGATAGCAATATAGTAGATTTGGTCAGTCAGAGCTTTGTATGGCAGGGTGGGGTCGGCACCGGTGGTGTCGTAAATTTCCCGGGTGGTGGTGTCTTTTAAAGCTTGGTAGGCGGTGTTTAGTTTTTGTTTTTTTTCAGCAGTGGCAGTGGCGGATTGAGTTTGGTAAGCAGTGTCAATTTGGGTTTGATCAACGTTTTGATCAATTCCTAAAGATTGATAATGATCAGTGGTGGGATCAATGTTGGCGACGGTATTAGATAAATCTTTTTCCTGTTTTTGAGTATAGAGCCGGCTTTTACCTGCGGGCGGCAGGTTGGCCAGGACGGCGTCGGCAATCGTCGCGGCAGTGGCCTCATCTTTAACAATTTTTCCCAGTTGATTAAATAAGTCTTTTTTATCTTTGGCAGTAACCAGCTGGGGGGCCTGGCCGAACTTTCTGGCGGCGGCGAGGTAAAGATCGATTAAGTCCTGATCTTCGATTTTTTGCCAATAATTGGTTTGGATGATGTCGTAGGTTTCCTGTAAAAAGGCGGTGTAAGGATCGGTTTTACGGGTCAGCAAAAACCCGCCGGCTACGGCCGCTAATAATAAAATAATAATTATGATTCTTGACATGTATGTTATAGTATATATTGTTTGAAAATTTAATTAAAAGTATGGCAGAGTCGCGATCTGCTGATGCTGACGGTCAAAATACCGTACGGGTGAGTCCGTGACAACTCTAAAGTGTGTCGGAAACGGAGCACTTGAGAACAAATTAGGGTGGTACCGCCCTTCGATTTTTCGAGGAGCCCCTTTAGTTATTAATTAATTTAATAGCCGAAGGGGCTTTTTGTATGGAAGAAATATTAATTTTTACTCTGAAAGGAGGTGAGAAATATGATTGAATATAAATATAAAGGATATGAAAGAAGTAAGAAGGGCATAATGACCAAGGCAGTTGGCTTGACAAAGTCCGATCTGAAGGACTATCGAATTACAGATTTTGGATTTATTAATTCGATTGACGGCGAAGGTGAGGTTATCGAAAAATTAGTGAGCCACATTACTTTGCCTGAATTAGTGGAACACTTTATTGTGTTCGTAGAAGCTGATACAAAGTATCCGGGTCAAACCCCTTATGCTTATGTAGACGATGACAAGATGTTTGGGCATACGGGTTTAGCACCATGGGGTCTCGGTCAGTGTCTCGATTGTAAGGTAGTCGGGGGGTTGGTTTTTGCAGCGAATTCTGGAAAAATGTTGATTGGTGTCATTCCTGAAGTTAACGCCAGTCCATTTAGCCAAGGCGGTAAAGATAACGTGACATTGGGGGCGTTGCCTTTGTGTGGCGACCATTTATATATCCATGCGAAGAAGGCATTAGCAGGAGAGGTTAAAATTGATCCGATACTTGAACATTTATATGTTGCCGCTGCCATTAGTGTGTTAAAGGGAATGTGGTGAGATCTCCCACGTTCCCTTAATCCCAAAATGGGGTAAAATGAAATGATGAAACAGAAGAAAGAAGAATTTAAACTAAAACTTCAAGGTAAAACCGCCGTTTTTATTGACTGGGCCAATGTATATCATTGGAAAGACAGTCTAAAAAAAGAAGTTGATTTGAAAAAATTATATCGTTATCTAAAAACCTACAAACAGATTAAAGAGATTAATTTTTATTTCGGTACCGATGTTCATCCGGCATCAAAAAGTCAAATTAAGCGGGCAAAAAAAATCGGCTGCCGGATAGTCACCAAACCGGTAAAGTATATCCGGACCCGGGCGGAAACCGGGGAGTGGGTGAGTTTAAGAAAATGTGATTTTGATCTGGAGATTGGTTTGGATTGTTTTGAGCGACTGGATAAATTTAATAGTTTTGTTGTTTTTTCCGGCGATGGTGATTTTGCTACGCTTTACAGGCGTTTAATAGTGAAACGAAAACAAACCGTAGTAGTTTTTGCCCAAGGACATTTAGGTAAAGAGGTAAGAGAGATAAAAGTGGGTGTATTTTTATGCGTGATTAAAAATTTCTTAAGCAAGATAGCCAAAAAATATCCCCCAACCGTAGGTCAGGGGCGTGATTAAATATATAATAGCAAATAAGCAAAAAATGTCAAGATGAAACAGAAAAAACAAAACAACTACGCTTTTATTGATAGTCAAAACCTGCATTTAAGTGTTAAAG
>CAZDQA010000070.1:0-3979 GCA_964507605.1 uncultured Pseudomonadales bacterium
AACCTGTCTTTAAAACTAAACTGCTTTAACTGCTTATTCTCCAAATAATAAACTTGGCCGCCTTTTAAATAAAACTGCCTCTCGGTTTCATCAGTCCACTGGCTTTGCCCCAAAATTTTGGCCCTGGCCGGATCATAAAATTTCACTTGCTTCCCGGCTTTAATCGCTAACACGGATGTTGGTTGATACTCTCTTAAACCTACCTTGGCTTTAAGACCAGCGCTGGTTAACTCAATACTCTGCCACTCGGTCGGCAAAAACGAATAGCGGCTTTTACCCTCTTCAATAATCTGGTAATACCTTCTCAAAGCAAACCCTCCGACTTCATAGGGCTGTTCCAACTCATAGTTTAAATACTGCACTTCGTAAGTCCCTGGTTTCAAGCCGTCAATCTTGACCAAACCATTAACTTCCGCCGGCACTGTTACAAACGCCGTCATCTCTCCCGGCCGCCTGACTGCCACGGACACGCTTTTAAAGACTGGCTCACTATAATCAAACTCGCCATTGGCATTGCTGTCTTCAAAAAATACGAAGCCCAACTGATTGGCGCCAACATTTTCCAACACGTTCTTTACTTCAACTTTTGGCGTCAACGCCACCACCCCGGCTACAATTATCAAACTTAAACTAATTATGCCAATAATTTTTAACACTTTACTATAGTATAATACATTCTATGCGCCGCACACCACGATTATTCATCGCCAGCATGATTTTAATTGCTTTAATCTTAGGGATTACCTTTACCATAAAATATGCCAAAGGTTACCGGCCTTCTTTGAAAAATCGGGCCCTGGAAGGCACCGGCTTGCTGGCCGCCAACTCCTATCCTAAGGGCGCCACTGTCTTTATTAACGACAAATTAACCACCGCCACCGATGACACTTTAAATCTGCCGCCCGGAGAATATATCGTCAAAATTGCCAAAGACGGCTATATTTCCTGGGAAAAAACCTTAAAATTGGAACCGGAGCTGGTCACCCAAACCAATGCCCGCCTTTTCCCCTCTGTCCCTAATTTAAAACCCTTAACCTTTTCCGGGGCCACCAACCCCCTTCCTTCCCCGGATGGAGAAAAAATCGTCTTTAGTGTCAATAACGCTACCACTGATACTAAAAACGGCCTCTATGTTTTAGATCTTCTGGACCGGCCCTTTTCTTTAAGTTCTGATCCGCGCCAAATCAGCCGCACTTCCGCCAAATATGATCTGGCCAAAGCCCAATTAGTCTGGTCGCCTGATTCCAGCCAAATCTTAGCTACCCTCAACCCAGGCGAAACCAATGAAATAAATCTGTTGCTTTCCCCCGTCAACTTTACGGATATCGCTAATTTCAAAGATGTCACTGCCCGCCTGCCGGTGATCTTCAAAGAATGGCAGGACATTCAGGAGAAAAAATTTCATGAACAATTAATCACCCTGCCGGAGCCAATGCAGTTGATCGCCACCGCTTCCGCAAAACTGGTTGCTTTTTCCCCTGACGAGAAGAAAATGCTTTATGCAGCCACTGCCTCAGCTCAACTGGCCGAAAACTTAATCCCACCTTTGCCGGCCGTTTCCACCCAAGCAGAAAACCGCCAACTCCAACCTAATAACTACTATATTTACGACCTGGAAGAAGACAAAAACTTTTTAATCAGCCCTTTTAACCAAAACGCTCCCGTCATTTGGTACCCGGACTCCGGTCACGTCATTATGGTGGAAAAAGGCAAAATTATTATCGCTGAATACGATTCCACCAACCGCCACACTGTTTATGCCGGCCCGTTTAGCCAAAACTTTATCTTTCCCTGGCCTAATGGTTCCCGCTTGATTATTTTAGCCTCCTTAAACGGCGGCTCCGATCTCCCTCCCAACCTCTACTCGATTAACTTAAAGTAATGCTCGTTCTTAACATTTCTCAAAAAAATATTATCTCCCAAGCCGTCAAAATATTAAAAGCCGGCGGGCTGATCATCTACCCTACCGAAACCTGCTACGGCGCCGGCGCCGATGCTACTAATCCGGTTAGCGTCAACAAAATTCTCGCTTACAAAACCTTTCGCCAGGGCAAACCCATGTCTATTGCCGTAACCAACCAAACCATGGCCGCCCGCTACGTCAAACTTAACCCCACTGCCAAAAATCTTTATCAAAAGTTCCTGCCCGGCCCCTTAACCGTCATTTCCGCCGGCAGGCACAAAGTCGCTAGCGGCGTCGAATCTTCCACCGGAACTCTCGGTATCCGCATTCCTGATTATCCTTTTGTCTTAAAATTAATTGCCAAATTTGACCGGCCGATTACTGCCACTTCTGCTAATGTTTCCTCTAAACCAAAACCCTATTCCGTCAAACAATTGCTACAATATACTTCCCAAAAACAGCAAAACTTGATTGATCTGATTATTGACGCCGGCACTTTAGCCAAGCGGCCGGCCTCAACCATTGTCGACACCACCTTCGACGATCCCCTCATTCTCCGCCAGGGGAAATTAAACATTCCATCCCGGGATGGAATGTTAACCAAATCACCCCTGGAAACCAGTAATCTCGCCCAAACTCTAATGTTAAAAAACTGGAATGCTTTACAAAAACAGCCGCTGATATTTTTATTAATCGGTGAGCTTGGCAGCGGCAAAACTCAGTTTTGCAAAGGCATCGGCAAATTTCTACAAATTCGTGAGACCATCAACTCGCCCACTTACACGATTGTTAAAGAATATGACTATGATTACCATCAGGTTAAAGCTAAATTTATTCATCTGGATACCTGGCGGATGCAAAATATTGAGGAATTAGACCAGTTAAATCTTCTCTCTTATTTAAAGCCTCATAACGTCCTGGCTATTGAATGGGCCGACCGCACCTTAAAACCAATGCTTCAGTTAGCCAAAAAAGCTCAAGCAAAAATTATTACAGTGAAAATTTCTGCTGGATCTTCTCCAACTCTTCGTCAGATAATTTTTGGCCGTTAAGGTTATCTGTTTTCCCCGGCATTAAATGAATATGGGCGTGCGGTACTTCCCAGCCCCAAATCACTGATTTGACAATCTTATCTGGGCTGACTTTTCTTAAATGTCTGGCAATTTTACCCACCATCTCAAAATATTTGCCTAACTCCGGATAATCCCACACCCACTGAACGTGTTTTTTAGGAATCACTAATGTATGACCCTCTGTTTTAGGAAAAATATCCAAAAATGCTAAAAATTCCTTATCCTCGTAAATTTTATATGAGGGAATTTCCCCTTTAACGATTTTACAAAAAATACAATCAATCATGCAGAAAACTCCTCTAAATCTTTCTTTTCCAGTAAAGTTGACTTCTTACAAGTCTTTAGAAGCGCATAGCTTGGTTGATGTTTAAAACCAACATAAACCACTTCCTTTCCCACCTCCTGAACCGCCTCTATTGCCGGCATTAAATCAGAATCCGAGCTAATCAAAATAATCTGATCATACTTATCTTTATACGCTCCCTTCAACATATCCACCACCATCTGCACATCAACTCCCTTTTCATGATACTTTCCATCAGATTTTAATAAATATCCCAGTGAATAATCAATCTTTTGCTTTTTCAAATTAGCCAATAATCTTCTCTGTTTTCCAAACATTTTCAATGACTTCTTCGAACCATCTGTTCTAATTGCGCCAATATAATACTTAATCTTCAATTTAGCATCTTTGTCGCTTAAGGATCTAACCAAACCGCGATAATCATAATCAACCAACTTCACCATCTTCAAATCTTTTAACTTATAATATAAATTGCTGCCGTCAATAATCACCAAAACTCTTTTATTCATAGGTAATTTATCATAACATTGGACATTCCAATAAAAAAGCCCTGCAAAGAGCCAAAGCTGTTGCAGGGGGTTTTAGTAACTTTATTATACTATAATCTCATTATGAGTCAACCTCTAATTTTAGCCATCGATACCTCCTGCGACGAAACCTGCGCCGCCGTTTCTTCTGGCCGGAAAATTTTGTCTAATG
>CAZDQA010000071.1:0-3977 GCA_964507605.1 uncultured Pseudomonadales bacterium
ATTTCATATTTGGTGCCATTGGGGGTGAAAAAGTATGTTTCATTAAACATTGACGCAAATACTTTTTTAAGAATTTCTTGAATTTGTTCAGTAGTTGGAGAAGAAGTATTAAGAATACTTAGCCAATCGTTAAGATCATTTTGAAAATCATCCAATTCTTCAGTTAAACTTTTGTAGCTTTGATATTGTTGGTCCAGTGAATTAAAGGTAAAATTGGCAGAATTGGCAACTGCAGCGACATTTGTCATAAGATTGGTTAAGTCAGAAGAGACATCTAAATCATTAGCCTGATTGATTAAGTTATTAATGGCGATTAGCTGATTATTGAAAAAATTCGGCCAAGATTGATAGAGCTGAATGAGTTCTTGGCAGGTGGCGGTTTGATATTGGCAATTATTTTGTAACTCGCCGACTTGATTGCTAAAGGGATTGGTTTGAGCGGCAGTCTCGGCCTTGGTTTTGGGTTGATTAAGTTATTTTTAATAGTTTCAAGGGTAGTGGAATTTTTGGCAGCGACTAATTTATCACGGATGGCGCCGTAGGTATCTTTTTGATCTTTAGTAAAATCTCTCGTTTTTTCAAATTTATAAATAGTATCATTGCGGCCAGCAGTCTCGTCTGCCTGAACTTGTTTTAGTAAGTCAAAAGAGGAGTTGACCATTTGTTGTAAGCCGGGAAATTGGGGGTATTTGGCGATGAGATCGAAAATAGTCATTTTATTGCTGTTGGGATTACCGGTAAAGGTTGATAACCAGCTGACTAAGTAACTAAGCATAATCCCGCGGGAATCAGCCAGCTGGAGGATATTTTCTGATAAGGGGAAAGTGTAGCGGTTTGTAGCCACCAAGGGATTACCGGGATTGATAAATTCAGGACTGGCAACATAGTTAAGATTTTCAAGGGCTTGATTGGGAATTTGGCGAGTGGCCTTAGTGATATTGTTTTCAAGGTGGACATAATCAGATAGAAGCAGGTTATAAACGCCACCAATTTCATTTCTGATATAGCCTTTATTGGTTAATAAGTCGGTGGTGACAGTGAATTTAGAACAGATTTCAGCGGAGTCAGAAGCAATATTGGCACTGGTTTGGAGATTGAAGCAGGCTGACTGCGGACCGGCGTGCATCATTTCCTGAAGCGGCACCCAAAAGGCGGAATAGATGACAAAGCCGGCAAAAATGGTCAGACCGGCAACTAGGGCAATGGAAGTAACTGTTGCCCATATGGCTAAACCGGAGGCAATGGCGCTGGTGGCGCCGAGGGCAGAAATAAAGCCGCCGGTGATAGTACTGAGAGCGGTACCCAAAAAAGCAGAGATGGTGCTGAATCCGGCGGTCCAGGCAAGAGTTTGAATTACTGTGCCAATCAAGGGCAAACCAACTGACCAGGCGGCTGTATACCAAAAGGGAACATTCCAGCCGAAAAAAATCCAGCCGGTGGCTTGACCAATTATAAAACCGGTCCAACCCAGAGCGTTGAACCGGGCCATAAAGGCGCCAACTCCAGCACCGGAATAACCTATAACAGAGGCGGCAATTCTGGTGGCCGCCAGCCAACCGGTAGAACCTAAGACCGGTCCGGCTAAATAGGCCCAGCCTCCCAGAGCCGGTGTTAGTAATGGGGTAAGACTGAAACCCATGAGAAATCCGGGGTTGAAGAAGTTACGTAAATATGGTTGGGCTTTGCTCCAAATATTTTTTAAGCCTCGAAGCCAAGGTTTATCAATGAATGTTAAGCCGGCCTCTCCGGGTAAGCCGAATTTGGCAAATTGAGCCCAACGGGGGAAAATATACTTCCCGTAAATTTTAGCGGCAAAATCTTTGATTGGCGGGCCGAGCCATTTTTCCCAGATAATTTGGCCTAATTTTCCTTTAACCTGCCATAAATAGTCGCCGGCAATTAGGGAAGGATAGGCAACCCACGGGTTCCAGCCGAGAAACCTCACCCCCAAGTCAGCCACCATGAAGCCATTGATGGGCAGGCGGGCAAAGGGATTGTTGTGAAGCCAGTTGGCAAAGCGGGTGAGTGGGCCGGGGCCGAAAGCAACTTGTTTTATTTTTCCCAAAAGACCAGAACCTTCAGTCATATAACCCTTATTTAATGCCTGTTGTCCCCAAACTTCGCCAATTCCTGGACCACTTAAAGAAGCACCTTTAAATGTTTGGTATTCCTGAACCCAGCCAGGGATTTGCGTATTGGCCATCTTTAGGGAAGTGGTGTAGATGGAGCCGAAAGTGGCGCCAACCCCGCCGCCGATGACTTGGAAAGGATAGGCGGGTAAACCTAAAGCATTAGCAATCCAACCGCCAACTGAAGCACCGGCGTAAGTAGTAGAGGCGGTGGTCATACTGAAGACGCCTTTGCCAAAGCTTTGGATTGTGGCGCCGCCGATGCGGGCGGTGGTGAGATAGCGGTTAGAGGTGAAAAATTCAGTTAAGCGCGCGCGCAGAACAGTAGTACCGGGGATAAGGTTGATAATGCGTGTGGCGGCGACGCGCAAAATATTGATGCCTATTCCGGCAAGAATATCAACAAGGGTACCGGCAATTAAAGCAAAAATACCGGTAATCGGATCTTTAGCAGCTCGTCTGGCCCGACGGCTGAAATTTTTTAATCCGTTTTTGAAAATGGCCCGGGAAACACCGGCGGCGCTAAAGGCGGCTCGTTGAAGAGGAGATAGATTGTAAACTTTACGGCGTTTACCGTTTCGATCGGTGGTGTAGTGATAAAGATAAATAGATTGTCGGTCGCCCTTTTTGTCAGTAAAATAGCGGTAAAAACCATCGTGTTCGTTTAAAAGCAGCCGGAGGTTGTGTTGAGCTTTTTCGATACTATCTTTGTTTTTGGATAACTTGGCATTTTTGAGTTCTTTTAAAGATTTGGAAAAGGCCGAATTTTTACTTTCAACGTATCTATCATAGGGTGATTTTTCACCCCAGTACTTATTAGTATCATCAGTGACTATGCCGGACAATTTATCGGCTCCGTCGGCTAGCTTGTTACTGAACTGGGTGGCTCTTAAAAGGGGTGTAAAAACATAGCTTTGTCTGGTTTGACCATATCGTTGATAATAAACTTTAGAAATTAAAGGAGCGCCGCCGCGGGCAAGAATGCCAAAGGTGGCTTTGGCGGGAAGATACATAAGTTTAAACGCCATTTGATTAGGCAGGGAATTAAGATAGTAATAGATTGCATCCGGATTTAAAGGGTTTTTCATCCAGGACATTTTTCTCTGAACATCTTTTTCGTAAAGGGTGCGGAAAGCATCTCCGATTGGTCCAAGGGCGGAAAAAATTAATTCTTTGGAGCCTTCGGACAGGTAAAAGCCGGCTAAGCCGCCGCGGTATAAAGCTAAACTGCTAAGCAGGTTCCGGGTAAATAGTTGGGAAGTGCCCACATCTCTTCCGGCAGACTGGGCAAAAGAACTATAAACATGGTCCTTTAGGCCGTTCAGCCAGGCTTGGATAGCGGGGGCATTTTCAGGGGTAATCTCCTTTGTTTTAAGAGCGACGGTGGGTTCTTGTTTGGTTATTTGTTCAGCGGTAGCTGTGGGGATTTCCGGGGCCGGGGCGGGTTGGGGCTGGGGTTGAACTTGGGGATTTTCCGGGGGGTAAACAGGTAGGACATAATCAAGAATTTTCTTTAACGCAGGATCTTGGTTGATTAAGTTTTCCAGACGTTTTCGATCAGGGCTTTTTAATTTGGACCAATTAACCCGGTCTAAGACATAAATCGGTTTGTCTTTAAAAGCGGCGATCAAGGCCTCGTCAGAAACATCAGGAATCCGCAGGTTGGCAATCGCCTGGGCCGGGGAAGAAACCCGGACATTGGATGGCAAATCCGGCGGAGGTTTGGGGGTAAAGATTTTAGCAGTATCGACCACGGGCGGTTCTTGGGGCGGGGGAGCGGCGGCGGAGGTTTTTGTGGTTGGGTCTTTAGGCAGGGCCATGAATTAATATTAGCAGAAATCAGGGAAG
>CAZDQA010000072.1:0-3910 GCA_964507605.1 uncultured Pseudomonadales bacterium
CGACTAAACCCACAACCAGAATACCAATAGTAATTAAGCTGATGGGGTCGATAAAGCCTTTTTTGGCAGTTGACAAGAATTTTTTCATTATTCATACTAAATGTAACATGGATAAGATGGCAAGGGAATATGTTAAAAAAGGCTTACTGATTTTTTTACTGGTGATTTTGGGTGCTTTTATCATTACCTGGATTAATTCACCGATGATAGTGACGGTGACCGGCACCGGCGAGGTGAGCGTATCGGCGACTTATGCGAATCTTTCGCTGACGATTACCGGCAACGGGAGCAACGCTGCCGAAGCGATTAAAAATATTAATACTAAGGCGGGTAATTTGAAGCAGTTATTAATTTCCCGGGGAGTGGGCGAGGCTGATTTACTGGAATCACCATTGACGGTTTATCCGATGGCGGCAGTGTCTGCCGGCGCTTCAGGTTTTTCAGCCAGCGTTAGTTTAGGGGCCAAAGTTTACG
Organism: uncultured Pseudomonadales bacterium; assembly: GCA_964507605.1. Taxonomy (GTDB): domain Bacteria; phylum Patescibacteriota; class Microgenomatia; order UBA1400; family CG1-02-47-37; genus CAZYUF01. The sequence continues at coordinate 475 of CAZDQA010000072.1, forward strand.
ATGAAACCGGAGTGAATGAGCTGGTGGCGGATTTGTATAATAACGGGGCGGCAATTGTCGCCCAACCGGTGATGGCCACGGAAAACCAAAAAGATTTGGAACAAAAAGCTTTTGACGAGGCGATGAAAGATGCTCAAGACCAGGCCAAAAAAATCAGCCGCAAACATTTAAAATTAATCCGGAAAATTGTCAATATTTCCCAGGCCAGTTCCGGCACCACGGCAACAGCCACTTCTAAAGAAGCCGGGAGTGATTCTTTTAAGATTGCCAAGGCAGTACAGGTAAGCTACAAGATGTGGTAAAGATGACAAGGTTCGACCTTGTCAATCGTCAATAACAATCTCTTTGATTATTTTTTCCGGGCTGTCAGCGAATTTTTCGACGAAATCTTGATAAGAGCGGTAGCCGAGGGAGAGGGATTTATCGGTTAGTAATGATAACACTGAGTTTGGTTTAAGCCAGCTGGCATTTTTTAGCCCCAAAAAGTATGGATAACTGGAGTAGGGATAGCTGACAAGGTTCGACCTTGTCAGCTTGATGGGGTTGAGATGGATGTAGCGGGAAATGTGCAGCAGGGCGGGATCATTATTAATTAAAACAGCCTTATATCTGCCCTGGAATAAGTAGCCAACCCGTCTATAGCGCCGGTTAAAATATAAAGAATAGGTGGTAGCGACTCTTCTTAATAACTTGGTCATACCGTCGATGGAGCGCTGTTTTAACAGTAAATGGAAATGGTTAGGCAATAGGCAATAGGCGATTAGTTCCACGTCATTTTCTAAGTTTTTTAACGGCCGAGGCCGCAATAAATTCAGATGGCCGGTTTTGACGATCGGATGATCGGCTTTGGTATCCGTCGGGGATAAATAGTATTTTAATAGATGAAGAAAAACCCGGTAGTCCTGGTCGTCAAGAAAGATTTTTCTTTTTTCAACGCCGCGGTTGTAAGCGTGATAAACCCCATTTTCAACAAATTGTTTATCGACATTTTTCGCCGGCATATTTAAGTCAATCATACTGACAAGGTTCGACCTTGTCAACATGATATAATATTTTAGCGGGCTCATAGGTAAGTGGTATACCGGGTCGTTCGCATCGACCAGTCGCCAGTTCGATTCTGGCTGAGTCCACTTCGGTCGCCTAAGGCGACCTCAGTGCAAGCACAATTATGGATAAAATTATTATCTGCCAGGATTGCCAGCAGGAGTTTGTTTTCACAGCCGGGGAGCAGGAGTTTTTTGCAGAAAAAAAGCTGCAGCAGCCAAGCAGGTGTTTGATTTGCCGGGCGACTTTTAAAGCCGCCAAGGAGGATCGGTTTAGGGGGTCGGTGAAGGGGAGGGTGAAGGGGAGGGCGAAGGGGAAACTTCCAGATTAACCGGTTCAAAGTTTTTCGGCGCCGCCGGCGCTGGCGAGGGCTGGGTTAACTGGGCGGCGTTGTCGGCGGCCGGGGCGGCAGTTTCCGCCGCAGTGGTCTTCGGCAGTTTGGCCTGCAGGTCGGATAATTCTTGTTGAACTTTATCAGCATCAGCCGAGTCAGCCGGGACTAAAGAGGCGGTTGACTGCATAGCTTGATAAGCTTCGAGGAATTTTTCCTGATCCTGGAAAGCATGGGAGAGATTATAGTAGGCGTTGGCAAAATCGGTCTTCAGTTGAGCGGCCTCCTGGAAGCGGGCAACGGCCTCATCGTAGCGTTTTAAAGAATATAATAAACTGCCGAACTCTAATCTTAACTGAGGATTGGCCGGATCAAGCTGGACGGCGCGGGTATAGGCGGCAATGGAGAAGTTATCAGCGCCTTCGGCAAAGTTGACCAGCTGGCGGTAGATATTGGCCAGATTCGCCCAAGCGGCGGATTTATTGGGATTTAATTGCGTGGCGGTGCGGGCTTCACTGACGGCCTGCTGGACCAGTTGGCTAATAGTCTGTTTGTCCTGATCGGTCAGGTCTCCGCCGGCTGGCGGATTAGCAGATAAAGAGCTGGCCAGCGCCAGATTGGTATTGGAATAAGCAATATGATAACGGTCGATGTTTGGATTTAAGTTAATGGTTTTGATCTGCAGATTGTAGGTATCGGCGCCTTTATTGGCGTCAGCGGCAATTAAGCTGTTGGCAAAAGTGTATTCAGACGCATAGAGGCGGCTGATTTTATAGCCGGAAAGGATAACAGTGATTAAAAGCGGGATGCCCAGCAGAACCGGCAGAATCACCGTGCTGGTCGAGGTTTGGGGAATAGGAGTGATTTCCAAAGGCTCCACTACGGTAATGGCGTTAATGGTGAGAATTACATCTTTAACTTTGGTTAAGTTTTTGGATTTATTCAGGCCAACGGACAGGCTTAAAAGACCGGTTAAGAGGATCCAGTGCAAAGCGTTGAAGGGAATGAGTAAAGCGCTAATCAGCAAGACGATGACGGCCCAGTTAACAGCCATCTGGGTGCTGGTTGTCCGGGTGCCGGGATCGCGTTTGACTAATTTATTCCAAGTAAAAATTAACAGTAAAAAGGCGGCCAGGCCAAGCAAACCAAGGTTGGTAAGCAGGTTTAAGTATTCATTGCTGGAGGCAGTGAAGTTGACGGCCCATAAATTTGTCTGGTTGAGGCTGATCGGTTTGAATTGGGTAAACTGGTTTAAGAAATCCATGGGGCCGGCGCCTAAAAACGGTTTGGTTTTCAGGGTATCGACAGCAATCGACCAGCCGGCGAGTTTGGGTAATAACAGCGGGGCCAGTTCCTGCTGGGGCATTAACTGATAGCCGGTGAGGATCAGGCTGGAAATCAGCAGGCCGGAAACCAGAAAGTAAGCCAGTTTAGCCGGGCCGGCTTTAGTTTTAAAAGCCAAGACCAAGCCGATGGGCAGCAGCGTTAAGAGGCAGACGACGGTGGTTAAAGGCGAGCCGCTTAAAGAGAAGGCTTTGCTGGCCAGATAGGCAGGTAGGCCGAGAGAACTGAGAGCGCCGGCGACGGAGAGGAGACTTTGAATGGCCAGGATAACGCCGGCGGCCAGCAGGCCGTTAAGGATTTTTTTAACGGTTTGAGAAGAATTGATCAGGGTAGTGGCTAAGACAAAGTAGATAAATAAAGCGACAAACAGAGCGGGCCGGGAGGCCCAGGCTTCCGGATTGCCGGGCGAGTTGATAATCGTCGAGATAAGGCTCAAGGCCGCTAAAATCAGCCAGGGCAATAATAAAGGGGAGAAGGTCAGGCGGACGGTTTTAACCGAAAAGTTGTAGACCAGCCAGCTGACTAAGGCGATGGCCGTCAGCAGGAAAAATAAAATGAGTTTTTGAAACTGAAAGTAATCGGTGGTTAAAGGCAGAAAAAATAAAGGGGTTAACAGCAGGGCTAAGCTTAAGGAAATTAAAGAAATTGCGTGAGTAATCCTGGCGAGTTTTTCATTCATTATCTATAAAATAAGTTAATTTTTTAACTTTGTCAAGT
>CAZDQA010000073.1:0-3075 GCA_964507605.1 uncultured Pseudomonadales bacterium
TGTGTTGGGTGTGTTTGGGGTGGTGTTTGAGGCGGCGGAAAATCTGGCACCGAATAAAATTGCCGAGTTTTTGTATGATCTCGCCCAAAAATTCAATGGTTTTTACAATAAGCATCGGGTAATCGGTTCAGGCCAAGCCGAATCTTTCCGTTTATGGCTGACGTATTCCACGGCGGAGATTTTAAAGCAGGGATTAGATCTGTTGGGAATAGTTGTGCCGGAGAAGATGTAAAATCAGCCCCGTCTGTGTTATGATTTAGGTGTATGTCACTACTGGTTGAGCCAACTTTGTTGGCGACGATTCAGCAATATCGTCCTAAAAAAGCGATCATCTTCGGTTCATGGGCAAGGGGGACGGCCGATGCCGCTAGCGACATTGATTTAATCTTGATTAAAGACGACTTTAAGCCATTTTTGGCCAGACTCAAAGAATTTGCTCTAATGTTGCCGCCAGACTTGCCGCGGGTGGACGCTTTTATTTATACCCAGAAGGAGTTTGACCGCATGGTTGACTGGGGGAACCCATTAATTACGAAAGCTTTAGAAGAAGGGCAGGTTATCTATGAAGCATCAGCGTGAAGAAGCCCAGCGGTGGCTGAGGCAGGCGGATCACGACTGGGAAGCCGCCGGAGCAGATATTGACAGGCAGTTTTTTGCCGACGCTTGTTATTCAGCCGAACAGGCGGCCCAAAAAGCGCTTAAAGCCTATCTTTATTTTTGCGGCAGCCGCATGGTCTGGAAGCATTCAGTTAAAGAGCTGGTGGCCGAGTGCGGACAATACCAAAAGGAATTTCTTGGTTTAATCAATGCCGGCAAAACGCTCGATCAGTATTATATTCCTACCCGTTATCCTGATGCTTTAGCGCCGCCGGCGGTACCGTTTGAAAGTTATACTGAAGTTCAGGCAAAGGAAGCGATCGATTTAACCAAAGCCATTCTTGATTTGGTAAAAAAACAGCTTCTCCAGCACTAGCGCCGGAGAAGATGTGATTTATCTCGGCTGGCCGTCGCTGTCAGGATGCTGGATTCCTTTACCGCCGCCTATTCTTTCCGGATGCTTTTCAACGCCGCTAATTATCGTCGGTCCTGGTTCAACAGCAACTGGTTTGCCGTCAGGCCCAAGAATACTAACTTTTTTTCTGAAAAGCCTTTCTAAGATTTTCATTCCGGCTTGAGTTATTGTTGGTTTTTTATCTGTATCTGTTTCCATTACCAACAGTATAGCAGAAATTTTAGTTGATGTTTTTAGAGGGGGAGATTAGTTAATTTCATCAGGCTTTTCTGTGTTTGATGGTCTGGCAGCAATTTCAATAACATTATCTTTTGCCGCTTTGTATTTTTTTTCAATTACTTTAATTACATCTCGAGCGGCATTTTTACCTGTTTGAGTTGCGTTGATTCTTTTGGCTTTGTCCAGAAATTCGCTTAACATGCTTTCCCAATAATCTTGATTTTTTGCTGTATCAGTAACTACAACTTCATCAAGCGCGTCTAACACATGCATAATTCTTAAAAACTCATTTTTAATAACATTAGCCTGACTATGTTCGATTCGAAGCAAAGTTAAAGCGCTTAAGCCTATTACTTGAGGAGTTAAGGCTAAACCAAAAAATTCAGCGGCAGACATAGTTTTTCTATACTCTCCGGCGACTTGACTGGCATCACTAATGCCGAGTTTTTTAACCAGCTCGTACAATTCTTTCATTTCCCTGGCTCGATTAACAGCCATATTAACCACTTTGGCGTTTCCTGCCCACTCAAGAAAGGCAGGGTTGTCTGGTATATCATTTAAAGTTTGATTTAATGAAGACACAAAACCAACGTAAGTTAAAGATGAACCATAAGGATGAGGGGCATTTTTAAAACCTAAGATGTTAGCCATAATTCCCGTGGAGAGTTTGGTACGTTCGGGGTGAGGATTTCCGTCCCTGTCAACGATATTTACTATCCTGCATAAGCCTAAGGCAAATTCTCCCGGATAAGCATTTAAAAGACGGCTGACAGCGCCAATGAAGCGCATTCTGTCAATGTAAGGACCGATAATACCTTCAGTGTCCTTATCTGCTTTAGGGGCCATAAGCATGGCTTGATAAATAATTTTTGGATCAATGGTCGCCGCTTTGCCGGTGGCTTGCAAAATTTGGGCGGAAATAAGATGGGAAAAATCTTGCAAGCTTCTTATGGCCGGGTGAAAAAAAAGACCATTCATCTCATTAGGATCTTCTTTTAAGACGCCATTTTCATCAAATTGTATTGAGGATTGACCAAGAGGGAAGCGAAGTGAAGTTTCCATTAATCTATCAGTTTTCGAAAGGTATCTTAGAGCGATTTCCAAATCCAGATCGGGCATTAGCATACCGGCCGTTTCTTGGGGGAGATCAGCCATTCGTCTATCATGCAACAGTTTTAAAGCCTGGCTTTCATCGCCGGCCTCGAAGGTGATATCAGCTAATGGCCAATACGGACTGTTCCGCAATAACTGTTTGTTTCTGGTATCAACTAGATTAACCGGGTTTCTAAGTCGGATTTTTTTCACATCCGGGTTGGGGGCAGAGGGAGTAGGAATTATTCTTTTGCCTTTTTTATTTTCTCCTGGTGGTAGTTGGGGCCGGCGGGAATACTGACCGGTTCTTAGTAGGTTTTCTGTAGCTTCCCGGACCCTTCTAGTAGTTGAATCAAGGCCGGTGTATTGGGAAACAGGGACAGTAATGGTTACCCGTAATCCTTCGGTGTCTGTCACGCTAATGTCCGGATGTAAGCTGGTTTCTAGACTTCTGGCTAAAAAGCGATTTTTCAGGCCAGTCCAGGCTTCACCGACAAAACCACGAGCATTGGCGGTATGTCTTAGGACACTTTTGCCAAATTGGGAAGTATATAAAGGAATTTCTTCATCTTTAGCAGTAGGGAAAATTCTTTTGGGAAATATTCTTACAATTTTTGGAGTTGGTACTAAGGGAGCGGATTCGGAAGGAGTAGCTGGTGGGTTTTGTTTAGCTTTAGTGGCGTCAATCACCTCACTCGAAAAGTCTATTTTAAGGGTTTCTATAAAGTCTTGAGGCTTAACCACATTTTTTT
>CAZDQA010000073.1:3085-3746 GCA_964507605.1 uncultured Pseudomonadales bacterium
TGTGTTGGGTGTGTTTGGGTTGTGCGTGACATAATTTTCAAGGCAGGAGGATTTTTAAAATTTGGCCGAGTATAACAAATTATAGGTTAGTTGTCAAACACAGAGTTATTCATGCCGCTGGCTAATATCAGCCATTATTTTTGTTTGGCACTCATTGACTAATCCGGGTGTTAAAGCTTCTCCCTGTTCGAACATTTTATCACGCACGAGATTGATGACGAGTGATGATAAATGAAAGGGAGTGTTTGGGTTGGTGTTTAAAGTTAACTCAGCCAGGCGCAGGCATCCGTCTTTAAAAGGATTTTTTTGACAAGCGATAGCAATTTGACCTGAAAATAATGAGGAGGAAGTTGCTTCAAGTAATTCATGGGCAATTCTGTCTGCCTGTATTTGTAATAAATCTTCTTTATTTCCTTTTATTTCTTCTTCTAATGTTCTTGCCCTTTTTTCATCAGGGATAAAACGTCTTGGAATATTTAAAGGACGAATTCTAATTCCAAATTTTCTTTTATCTGGATTCATATTATCCTATAATTTATCTGGGAGTTTATTACAGACCAAGAGAATTGTCAAGAGAAGCAGGCCTTGCTGAAGAGTGAAGAAGTAGTGGTCAAAGAGGCCGAGGAAGAAGAGAATTAAGAGAGCAAGATGACAAGGTCGG
>CAZDQA010000074.1:0-3629 GCA_964507605.1 uncultured Pseudomonadales bacterium
GGTGTGTTTGGGTTGTTGTGTTGGGTGTGTTTGGTGTTTTGGGTTATCTTTCTCCGGCGATGAGCCATGGAAAGATATGGCAAAGCACCATTTTGACGCTCCTGTAGTGCCGCCGTCTGAGACGCCGCCATCGACAGAAATGCCTGTTTGGCATGCGGGGCAGGTGGTGGACAGTAATTTATTGCAAAAAGCGTTTGACTCTGGAGTTAAGCATGATGAAATCCAAGTAAATATTGATAATGACCCTGAATTAGAAACAGTTTACCGGTTTAACCTTGACAGCGATTTACAGCCGGAAGTTTGGGCAGTCAAAGATAATAATGGTGTTTGGCACCCGTGGATATGGGAAGATAAAGGCGGATTATACAAAGGTGATTTGAATCTGGACGGACAAACTGATCAGGGCTCGCTGTCATTAAAGGATTTGGAGGATAATCATTTACTTTTAAGCTGGCAGGGCAGCGGAGGGGAGAGAGGGCCGTTGAATTTAGAAATGAAAGATTATGATTTGGATGATGACGGCAATGACGATTTATTAAATGACGCAAACGGTTGGTATCTTGACAGAAATAAAGATTTTGCTTTTGGAGAAGGCGATGTCCGGTTAAGGGAAGAACCGGTGTTTAATAGTGGCGGAAACGTGGCCAAACTGGAAGCGGTTGATGGTCAGAAATGGTGGCGGGACAGCGAGGACAAAATGACCGGTTTGATTAAAAACGCAGCCAATCAGTGGTTTATTGACCGTGAGGCTAAAGTTTTAGCTCCTGATATACAGGATAATATTAGTGTTTCTGGTACGGGGGTAACGGAAACTTCGTTGATAGCAATCGGTTCTGAGGAGAATCCGCAATTTCGAGTGGAGTTTAAAAATGCCGAGGTGGTGTTTAATGATGGCGGCAAATGGATTTTTGATGGCGGAGGAGAACCGATCGGCACATTGGCTGACGGCCGGAATTTACATTTAGATTCGGCCGGAGAGACCGGAATTTGGGCAATCCAGCACGCTTTAGCTGTGGCTCATCCGGATTGGTCACCGGATGAAGTCGGTAAAGCCGCTTTTTTAGCGCCAGCGGACACAACCAGAAGCAGTATTTTAAATATTCATAAGCCTGAACCTTATCATGCGGTTGCCGGCGGCGATGGTGGTTTTTGGGCAACAAACGATCAGGGCCAAGTAGTAGGTGTTTTAGGCGACGGCCGGACATTGTCCCAAGATTCCCGGGGCGGCTGGGACGGCGTGGTTCAAGGAGGGATTATTAATCAAGCCAGCCCGCAGTCTAATGGTTTAAGCCCACTGCAGGTAGGAATAATTAGTCATCAGGCAGTATCAACACCTGAATTTTCCGGCAGTCCGCAGTCGGGGAGTTTCAGCCAGTTAAGCCAGAGTCAGCAGCAGGCAGTGTTTCAGGTTTATAATAATCAAATGGCCCATTATTCTTTGGAAAAAGCCGCCGCCGATTATTTTTCCACAAATGAATTAGGATACTCATCCAGAGCAGCGGTTAATGTTTATTTGCAGGATTATCCGTTGATGCCAGTGAACACAGGTTTTAGCGCGGGTAGCATGGGTAGAAATTTTCTTGATAATTTCGGCATTGACCCGGATGAATTTGAACGCTGGTTGAGGGAGGAGTATCATGGTCAAAGTTGATTTAACTCAAGGAATAGATTTTAAACCTTTAACAGAGTTGGGGATTGAACCGGTTGGCGGGGTCAAACTTTTGCTGGCGTTATCCCCGCTGATTGATTTGGAGTTTCAGGCTGAAATCAAAGCGGCTTTTACAGTTGAAGAATTAGCTGGGATTAATCAGGAGGCGTTGGCAAAGGGTCTGAAGCCGGAGACGGGTTTTGGTTTCTTAGAGGAAAAATACCACGCCAAAACCAACGATTATTTTCCCGAAGTTTTGCGTAAACTTTATAACCGTTATGTTAAAATCGCGGCTCAATTGATTGTCAATGTCAGACAGAACGCGGCTAAGCTGGCTTCGGCCGGACAAGGAGATAAACAGGAGTTTGAACGCTTAATGACTGATAAAGATTGGGAAAGGGCGGCGGAAAAGATGAGGCAGATTTTAAAGGAGAAAAATGAACCTTGAAACTCAAGCCAGGAGTGAAAACCAAGGAGTTGGACAACCTCGGGCGGCAACAGAGATTTTGGCCGGAGTGAGACTGGAGTGGTTGAATCACTGGAACCTTCAGGATGCGCTTAGGGATACAAAGACAGCTTTTGAAAAAGGCGGGCAAAAGGGAATGCTGTGTTTTGCTTCACTCAACGAATTATATCATCGACCAAATACCGGCAACGAAGGATTAGGTAAAGAGATAGAGTTATTAGCGGGCGGATTAAAGAATGGAGTGAAAGACTTAGGCGAGCTGGCTGCGGCCGGCGGCGGAAGCGTTTTAGGGGCGGTCAGCGCAACGGTTTTTCCGGAGAATATAAACCTACAGCAGATGCTATTGGAAACCATGCGCCGGACCGGGCAGGTTGAATTAGGCAGTGAGGCGGCAGAAGATAGGAAAATTGAGCAAAAATTAGTGATTGTCGTTGATAACAACAATGAATTTGGTATGACAACCTTGTTGGAGAAGTCCTTAGGAATAATGGAATGGGAAATTGTTAACGGAAAATTACCGAACGCGGAAGAGCTGGAAAAAACACAAAGAGAACAAAGAGATGCAGAAAGAGAAAAAATATTGGCGGGACAGTATCCGGAAGTGAGGCGGAGAACCAAAGATTTACAGCAATTGGTGGGATTAAGAGTAGTTCAGCGGGTTTTAAATAATTTCCAGAATAAGCAGGCAGAGCAGTTACAAAGGTTTTTAGACTCGCAAGAACCGGGCATGGCTGTGCCGATTTCCGATGGGGAGTTGCCGCTTTATAATCTGGGGTGGGTCGAGATTTGGCAGGCGGTCGTTGCCTGGAACACAATTCAGGATGAAAAGAAGATGGTTAAAACAGTTAAAAACCAGTTATCAGCCACCGGTTTACAAGGATTTTCCAAAAAAGAGCTTAAAACAGTGAAAACAGCAGTAGAATTAAGAGGGAAGATTAGTGAGTTGTTTGCCGATGCAATAGGAGGAGGTGCTCGAAATGAGGCCTGGTTATTTATCAGGGATATGTTTTTGGCGAAAACCGGTGATAGTAGAAGCGAAATTTTTAATAAAATTAACCGATTTATTAATCCGGAAACCGTAGCGGATATGATGGTGCCGGAATCAACTCGGCCGGCTTTTGAGATTTGGCGGGAAAGTCATCCTTTATCGTATGTGCCCCCGGAGGCGAGGAAGGATGAAGAAGACATTTTTAATCTGGACGTATTATATGGAGAAAAAGATGAACAAGAAGCGGACGGAGAAGTGCGGCCGGTGAGTGAGTTGTTGCCGAACCCGCCGCCGGCGGAAGGCGGGTTCTTGCAGGGAGATATACCGCCAGTGCCGGAAGACGATAGTCAGGATTGGCTAAAAGCAATTCGAGCCAGTCAGCACGGCCAAGAAACATCGACCGAAAAGCCGGAACAGCCGGTGGCGCCGGAGTCTGGACAAACCGCAGATATTGTCGTAGATAAAGCCAGAAGTTTAGCAGAAGGTAAATATTGCGTTACAGTGAGCAATTTAGGGAGAATTGGCAC
>CAZDQA010000075.1:0-3545 GCA_964507605.1 uncultured Pseudomonadales bacterium
AAAACGGCAACTTTAAAGCTACGCCCGGGACCTACACCATGGCCGGCCGCGACTGCTGGTGGCGCCAAAATAACGGCTGTACTTTTTGCTCCTGGACCACCCTTTTTCCCAAATTTATGGTCCGTACCCCCAAAAGTTTATTGGACGAAATCGGCCAACTCATTAACCTCGGTATAAAAGAAGTTTTCGACGATAGCGGCACTTTTATGGTTGGCGATTGGCTGACCAAATTCTGTCAGGGTATGATCAGGCGCGGCTATAATCATAAAATTACTTTCGGCTGCAACATGAGATTCGGCGTTTTATCCGCTAAAGATTATCAACTCATGGCCAAGGCCAATTTTAGGTTCCTGCTTTTTGGTTTAGAATCAGCTAATCAAACCACCCTTGACCGCCTCAATAAAGGCATTAAAATCGACCAGGTCGAGCCGGAACTAAAAATCATCCGCCAAGTTAATCAAAAAACCAAAGGCCAACTGGAACCGCACGTTACCTGCATGGTTGGCTATCCTTGGGAAACTCTCCAAGACGCGCAAAACACCGTTAATTTTACCAAAAATCTGTTTAAGCAAGGCTTAATCAGCTCGCTCCAAGCCACGATTATCATCCCCTATCCCGGCACCCGGCTTTTTCAGCAGGCCCAGAAAAATCATTGGCTGAAAACTCTTGATTGGAATAAATACGACATGCGCCGGCCAATCCTTAAATCCCCGATTCCGGACAAAAAATTAATGGCCCTCACCCGCAACCTTTATCTTAGCTGTCTCACGCCTCAATTTATTTTGAAAAAACTATTCTCCATCCGCTCCTTCACCGACCTAAAATTCTTATTTAGGTCCACTCAAAAATTCCTCGGCCAGCTCCTGAATTTCTCATAACCTTTGAGCCACTATACAAACAGCGGCTCCATCCTTTCCCGTCTCTCCGGCCCGCTGCCAATTTTGCCATAACCTTTCTCTGTAAAACCGCTTATAAACTATCTGCCACAACCTCGGACTCACCCATCTAACCGCCTGCATCAATTTATAACTCAAAAATAAACGATCCCACCACTCGATAGTCTTCTGATCCAAATAATAATAGCCGTCAATCAGCTTAAACCCAATCTTTTCCAGTTTTCTCCGCCATGTACTAATCGAATAGCAATTATAATGTTCCAATCTTCTATCTCTCCACTTGGCATAAACTTGATTTAAGAATTTTAAACCCCGGGCAGAAAAAACACTGTAGTCTTTAAACTTGTCACTAGGGGTAGTAAACAGAAAAAAGCCGCCTTTTTTAAGCACCCGCCGCACTTCAGTTAAAGTTTTCTCTGGATTAAAAATATGCTCGATCACACAATTAGAAAATACCAGTTTCACCGAACCGCTTTTTAAGGGCATCCTTTGCCCGTCAGCGATGATTACTTTCTTATAAACCCCTAACTTGGCCGCGTCCTTTACCGTCAGCGGATTATTATCCAATCCATACTCTAATTTTTTATTGCCAAAAAACATCTTTGCTGCTATCCCGTCTCCGCAACCGACATCCACCGCCGGTCTTAAACCGGCATATTGATGCATTTTCTCCCCCATCAACTTCAGTTCTATGGCTCGGAATAATATCGTCGACGGATAAATATACTTCTCAGCCGCAAGAAAAAAATTATCTTTATTTTTATATCTCGTCATAGTTTTTCAAACATTTCCTTAAACTGCGGCAAAACTCTTTCTTGATTATATCTCTGCCCTACCGCCCGGTAACCATTCTTACCCATCTTCTTGGCTAAACTCTTATCTTCGACTAATTTTTTTATCGCTTCCCTTAATGGTTTAACTTTGCCAAATTTAACTATCAACCCAGCCCCGGCCCCTTCGATCAACTCTCTGACCGGACCAATATCGGCCCCGATCACCGGCTTTTTTTGCCGCCACGCTTCCAAATAAACCAGTCCAAACGACTCCACCCGTGACACTAAACAAAAAACATCCGCCGCCGCCAAAAGCGCTTCTTTTTCTTCTTCGCTCACATAACCCAAATCTATCAAAAACTTTAACTGATGTTTTCTCTTATATTCCAGCCAAAAAGGCGTTTCATTCCCCACCATTACCAATCGATAATTTTTATCCTGATCATGCAACCGCTTCATCGCCTTAACCAAATACACAATCCCTTTCTCTTTAATTTTACTGCCTATAAACAACACTGTTTTTTTTCCTGTTAAATCATGTCCGGCTTTAAACCCGGCCGCCAACTCCTGTCCGGTTAAAAAGCCGGGTATCACCTTTATCTTGTTCTTTGGCAATCCAAACTGTTTCACCAGCAAACTTTTTTCTGACTCGGTCAAAGCCTGGATCGCATCCGCCCTCAGCAAAACCTGTCTCAAAGCCGGATGATAATACTCTCTCAGAGCTTCATGAAAACAAGGAGTAACCAGCAAACGCGGCTTGGTTTTTAATTTATTGATTGCTTTCACCGCCAGCCAATTTAAATAAGCCGGAAAGGGAATTACCCACACAATATCAAACTTTTCCTTTTTAAAAACTTCTGCCAATCCCAATAAATTCGGGCCGCAGGCTTGGAACTTAAACCGGGTTAACAAGCCCGCCAAAGACAGCCACCAGCCGCACTTTAAATACTCAACCTTAACTTTTTTAAACTCAGCCTGCTTTACCGGCAGCCGCTGATAAAAAGGCAAGTACCAGGATCTGGTTGTCCAACCATCAGCCGTAATCACTGTACAATCAAACCCTTTTTCCGCTAAACCCTCCGCTATGTTCTGGACCAGTCTGCCTGAACCGGATAATTTAACCGGTAAATAAAAAGGGGTAATAAAAGCTATCTTTTTCATAAAATTGCCAATCTTATCCGCCGGTCAATTCCCTTAAAATTTTTCCTCACGGTTAACTTTCTGTTTCTGCGGTAATAATATTTCACCTTCTCCGGCGTTGAATTTTGCTTAAAACTTAAAGAACCTTTATGCCAAATCACTGCCTTCATCACCCCGATCGCTTGACCACCCCGCCGCTTAGCCCGCAGCTGCAAATCCACATCTTCATAAAAAAACTTGAAATTCTCATCAAATCCGCCCAACTCAAAAAACCAGTTTTTATTAATCATTAAACAGGTGCCGTTAGCATAATCGCCTTTGACTATTCCTGTATATTTATCTTGTTTGCCCCGGCCGATTGCCGCGCCAAAGCCCGGCCAAAAATATTTGCCGATCACGCAATCAATCTTGTCCGTGCCATAAATCTTAATCTTTGGCTGGAGGGTCAGTTTTTTATCTTTGGCTTCTTTTACCAGCTCCATCAACCAGTTTGGTTCCACAACTGTGTCCGGATTTAAAAATATTAGCCATTCACCCTTAGCTTTTTTCGCCCCTAAATTACAGCCGCCGGTAAAAAACAAGTTGGTTTTTGACCGGATTAGTTTAATCTTACGGCCGTATTTTTTTTGCAAATACTGCCCGCTGCCGTCAGTTGAACCATTATCAACCACCACCACCTCACTTTCCACCTTAGAGGTGGAAAGCACAGAATCTATACATTCATCGATGTATTTCC
>CAZDQA010000076.1:0-3404 GCA_964507605.1 uncultured Pseudomonadales bacterium
TCCGGGTGACGGTGGTGGTGGAGACTTTTAATTTTTTAGCAATGGCGGCGTAGGGAAGGCCCTGATATAAAAGTTTAGCCATTTCCCAGCGTTTAGCAAAAGTCTTAATTTCTTTGAGAGTGAGTAAATCCCGCCAGAAAGCAGCGACTTCGGCGGGAGTTTTTAGCTTTAAGATAGCCTGATACAAATCATCCATTTACTCAATTGTAGCAGAATCAGTGGCCGGAAGGGCAGATTCGGTGGCGTTGGTCGGGGTCATGGTGGCGGGATTGTTTTTGCCGGGAATAACCAGGATATTTTTGACTTGATTAATATCGCCGTTTTTATCCAAAGTGACGATAGCGAATAAATTATCTTTTAATTCCAGGTCGTCGACTGATGGTTTCTCAACCCCTTGAATAATCAGTTCGGTCTTGGAGCTGATCGTCAGTGTTTTGTTATCTACAGTGATTTTGTTGCCGTCGATTTCCTGGATTTGACCGGAGAGCAGTTGGCGATTAATTGGTGCTTGAGGAGTGTCCAAAACAAAAATTTTCTTGGCGTGGAACTGGTTATTGTCAGGATAGAAAAATCCCAGCGAAAGAAGGAAATCGTCTTGTTTAGCCGGAGTTTTGACATCAACATAGACAGGATAAGTTTGGGATTTATATTCCAGCGTTACCAGCTCATCGGTGACAGATTTTACCAGGCCAACATAAGCTTTTTTCCTTGGAGCTAAGCTTTCAGAAGTGAGTTCTTCTTTAATCGTATCCAGGCCCTGTTCGGCGGTCTTTTCCAAGCGCTCTTTAATTTTGGTGGTGACGGATGAATCAGTGGCGGTTTGGGCAGAGGCGACAGCCGGCAAGCCTAAAACAACGATAATAATTAAAAAAATTAATTTTTTCATAGTTCAATTTTTGAAGTTGAGTAAGTTAAAACCAGATTTTGAGTTTGAGCGGCATTGGTTTCATCAGTGGCAATTAAAGCAATCTCATTAAAGCCTTTAATTAAATTAATTGTAAAAGTAAAGATACCTTCGGAATCGGCTTGAGTTAGCCTTGTTTGAGTTTCCGTCATCAAGGCGATAACGGCATTCGGCCAGGCAATACCGGATAGGGCGGTTTCACTTTGATTAATTAAATCGAAATTTTCGTGAGAAGTAATTGTTAAAGTTTTTTGCTGATTATTGTTGGATGCGGTAAGAGAATCTCCAGATGCTTGGGGAGTTAATTTTTTAGCTTTTTGCAGATTAAGGGCCTTATTGGCGGTGGAAATACCCAAGGTAAAGATCAAACCAATCAATAAACCAATGACAATGGCGATAATGACTTCTTTTTTCATAAAGCTCTGGCAATATAGCACCAGAGGATTTTAATTGTCAAGCCGAGTAAATTGTGGTAGATTAAGGCTATATGGAAATTAGTTACTTAGGGAATTTTGAATATTTGTTGAAACACAAAGGAGTTAAAGTTTTGATTAGACCGACCGAAACGACAATGGAATCCGATTCAGAGCCGATTACCATTAGCGGTCCGGGAGAATACGAGGTTAAGGGGGTGTTGATTGCCGGTTTTAAAGGGGATGATAAAAATATTATCTACACTTATGATCTTGACGGCATCAGGGTGGCTTACTTAGGTGAAGTTAAACAAAAATTAACGGAAAAGCAACTGGATTGGCTTGATGGGGTCGATGTGTTATTAGTTTCGGCCGAAGGAGTTGATTTAGTCAAGCAGATCGGGCCTTCTTGGGCGGTGAGCAGTGAGCTGATTAAGGGGTTGGAAGGGACGCCCAGGTGGGAAAAGAAACTGACGGTCAATAAATTAAGCCTGCCGGAAGAAACAGAGTTGGTGATTTTAGAGAAGAAATAATTAAATTATATGGTGAAATCTGTCAGAATACCGCCTCATAGCGATGAAGCCGAACAGTCAGTGTTGGGAGCTTTGCTGATTGATAAAGATGCAGTCACTGAGGTGGCGGAGTTTTTAAAGCCGAAGCATTTTTATCAGGAGAAACATGGGTTAATTTTTGAATGTGTCAGTGATCTTTATAACGAAAGGGAACCGGTGGATGTGGTGACGGTGGCGGAAAAATTGAGGAGCAAAAAGGCTTTGAGGAAGGTCGGAGGGGTCAGTTATTTGACAGAATTGGTTAATCATGTACCGACCAGCGCCCATGCTTTAAACTATGCTAAGATCATCAGAAATTTGGGGACCAAGAGAGAACTGATTACTCAATCCTCCAGATTAGTGGAAGATTCATTCGATGAAAAAGCGCCACTGGATGCTTTGTTAGACAGGGCCGAGAAAGCGATCTTTGCTTTATCTCAACAACACTTATTGAGGAATTTTATCCATATTAAGGATGCCTTGGCAGAGTCATTTGACCGCTTAGATGAACTGCATAAACAGGCCGGCGGGATGAGGGGAGTGCCGACCGGTTTTAATGATTTGGATAATGTTTTGGCCGGTTTACAGAAAAGCAACCTGATAATTTTAGCGGCCAGACCAGGTATGGGTAAAACCAGTTTGGCTTTGAATATTGCCCAAGCGGTAGCGGTCAAGTACAAAATTCCGGTCGGGTTTTTCTCTTTGGAAATGAGCCAGGAAGAGTTAGTCGACAGATTGCTGGTGGCCCAGGCGGATATTGATGCCTGGAAGTTAAAAACCGGCAAATTAAACGAAAACGACTTTGCCAAGTTATCTGATGCCATGGGTGAGTTGGCAGAAGCGCCCCTTTTTGTTGATGATACGCCGGGCATGTCGATTATGGAGATGCGGACAAAAGCCAGAAGGCTGCAGGTAGAAAATGATGTGCAATTTTTAGTGGTTGATTACTTACAGCTGGCCCACTCGCGCAATTTGGAAAACCGGGTGCAGGAAATTTCCGAAGTTTCCATGGGTTTAAAGAACTTGGCCAGGGAACTGAAAGTGCCGGTTTTGGCCATATCCCAACTATCCCGGGCGGTGGAACATCGGGGAAACCCCAAGCCGCAGCTGGCGGATTTGCGCGAGTCCGGCGGGATTGAGCAGGACGCGGACGTGGTGATGTTTTTATTTAAAGAAGACGAGAATGATATGGAAAATTTTAAATTATCGATTGCTAAGCACAGAAACGGTCCTTTAGCCCAAATAGACTTGAGATTTAGAGGCGACCGGATTAGATTTTACGGCATGGAAAAGAGAAGGAAAGAGTAAAAAGTGGCGCGGGAGGGAATCGAACCCACATGGTTTGTTAACCACACGATTTTGAGTCGTGCGCGTCTGCCAGTTCCGCCACCGCGCCCTTCGTCGCTTGCTCCTCAGGGCAAGCCCTTCACTTTGTTCAGGGCAAGCCCTTCACTTTGTTCAGGGCAAGCCCTTCACTTTGTTCAGGGCAAGCCCTTCACTTTGTTCAGGGCAAGCCCTTCACTTTGTTCAGGGCAA
>CAZDQA010000077.1:0-3368 GCA_964507605.1 uncultured Pseudomonadales bacterium
TTATAATCAATACTCGTCGCGTAAATATCAGTCACTTTCTGATAAAACATCCGTTCACTGCTCCGAATATCCCGTACTCGCTGAAGCAGTTCTTGAAAATAACGCGCCCGGCCGCCGCCCTGTTTGAGCCGTTCGTCATCTAAGGTAAAGCCTTTAATCAAATATTCCCTCAATCTTTCTGTCGCCCATTTACGAAACTGCGTTCCCCGATCAGACCGGACCCGATAGCCAACCGCCAAAATCGTATCAAGATTGTAGTGTTTTGCGTCATAGTCTTTGCTATCTGTGGCAGTTATTCGGAAATTCCTAATAACTGAATTTTCGTCCAATTCACCGCTTTCAAATATGTTTTTCAGGTGTTCATTAACCGTGGGAACACTCACATCAAAAAGTTCCGCAATTAGCTTTTGCGTCAACCAAACATTTTCGTCTTCAATTCTGACGCGTATTTTTTGCTCATCGCCAATAACTTGATAGATAGCAATTTGCGGTTTTTTAGTTAGTTTTTTCATAAATCATTTTATCGCTTTAAGCCGTTTTTGACTTTCCGGCTTTTTGAGATAATTTTTTTTAGAAACCACGCTTCGGCCGATTTCTTTTTCCGTTTCTTTTCTGGCTTTACCGGCAACATTTCCACCTCTTTTGGCTACTGTTTTATTTTTGGGAAATGAGTTTGGTTTTTCTTGCTGGGAAATTTCAGTCGTCACTCTCTCGCCCAGCATCGTAAAAATTAGCTCAAAATCATCCATATGATCACGCAGATTCTCTCTTTTTAGGCCTTTCAATTTCTTGTACTCGCCTGGGGTTACACCAAAGGCAGCTTTGGAGATTTCGGCTGTCAAAATTTCATATTCTTTTTGCTGTATTACTCCTCTTTTTTGCCACTCGTCCGTCAGCTCTTCACGGATGGCAATTCCCCGCATTCTTTTCTCAATCCAACCTTCAGAATACCCTTTAAGCTTATAAAGCATTCTTGTTCTTTTGGTCGCCAATTCAGGATTCTCAATTTCCTGGACACGCTCATAACCGACTTTTGCCAACCATAATTTTATCGGTTCCGCTTTTGGACTGGGAATTGATTGGACTAAACGCAAAATTGTTTCCACATTGGCCGTATCGGTTTTCCTTAATTTTCCGTCTTCTGCTTCCATTTTCAACCGGTTACATTTTGTAACCACTTCACTCCCTTCTTTTTTCAAACGATTTTTCAGCACTTTCCAATAATTTCTGGCTAATTGAAAATTTGTCTGGTTTGTCAAAACTGCAACAATATCTACTACCGAAAAATACCATTCATTTTTATGAACAATTTTCCTGATTTTCCTGCCTTGGAACAGGGCGATTTTTGTGGTTTTAATTTGGCGTGAATTCATAATGAAATTATACTATTAATTTTCATCCAATTTAAAAGACTTTCCAAAACAGGCTAGGGGTTTTATAAAGCCGGCTTTCTTAGCCTCTTTTTCGCTACAAAACCACTGGTCTCCATTATATTTTTCAATAATAGTTAAAGTATAGCTTCGACAACCTGGGAATAAATAGGTTTTTAGACCCCGGCGAATATTGCCTTTTATGGTGCATTTAGGATTGTCTAAATTTTCTGTTTGAGTTAAGGTGGGACCAAAAATTCCCAGCTGTTCTTCTCTGGCCAGCTTTTCGGCATTTTTAAGCAAATCCGGATTTTCTTTAATAGGATGGCCGACGTAATCGGCAAAACCCTGCCTAACCATTACTTCATTGATAAGTACATCATCAAGGTAAACTAAGGCCATTATTCGACCGCGCTTGTCTGCCACTATGTGTTTAAAATACACCTCTTTGCCTAAAATTTTAGATTTAAGAAATTCTTTTGATTCTTCACCAAATGGATATTTTAATTCCGGAGCTTGAACGCCGAATAACCGGATGTTTTGATGCTGTTCTTCGATGATAAATGAATCGCCGTCCAGGACCTTTATCACTTTGTAAGTTTCGGCGGGGTTGATGGATTTAAGTTTGATTTGGATAAAGCCCAGATAACCAATGGCGAGGATAAGAAGGGAAATAATTGTTGGGTAAATTCTATTTTTTTGTAGTTTCATAAGCTTTGCCAAAACAGGCTTTGGACTTAGTAAAACCGGCTTTTTTGGCTTCTTTCTCGGTGCAAAACCATTGATCGCCTTTGTGTTTTTCGATAATAGTTGAACTGTAATTTGTACAACCTTGAAATAGATAGGTTTTTTTCTGGTGATTAATATTACCTTTAATAGTACAAGCGGGGTTGTTGGGGTTTTTAAGTTGAGTTGAATCCGGACCAAAGATTCCCAACTGTTCTTCTTTGGCTAACTTTTCGGCATTTTGTAATACAGTCGGATCGTTGGGGATTTTGCGGCCACTATAATCGGCATAGCCTTGGCGAATCATGACTTCATTGATAAAAAGGTTATCCAGATAGACCATGGCCACGATGCGGCCGTAGGTATCGGCAACGATATTTTTAACATAAACATCTTTGCCTAAAATTTTAGAGGCGAGAAAGTCTTTTGATTCCGGACCGTAATGAAAGTTCAAATCAGGAGCTTCAACCTCCGCCAGCCTGACGCGTTGATGGTAATCTTCGATGACAAAAGTATCTCCGTCTAAAATGCTGACCACATGGTAGGTTTCAGCCGGATTAATAGAGTTTAGTTTGATCTGGTTAAAGCCCAGATAGCCCAGAATGAGTGACAAAATGGCAATGATTGCCAACTTTCTTTTTGACATTAATTTATTTCAAAGATCATTTTCTTATAAATTTTTCTGGTAGTCTCGACATCTTTTTCACAATACTGACAGATTTCTTTAATCCGGCCGTCTTGGTAAGCCTTAGCCACGTCTTTGCCTTCAATTTCCCCTTCTTTAGGGCTGGGAATGCCTAAAACTTTAGATAAGGCGTGCAAAGAGATTTTAGTTTGCAAATTCCATTTGCTCCACTCGCACATAATGTCAAAGATGGGACTATTTCTGTATCTGGCAAAATTCAAAAATTGGCTTGGTTTTATCCCCAAAATCACTGATCTTTGGTAAATAAACCTTAAATCAAAGTCCATCAGATTAAAACCGATAAATAAATCCGCATCTTTGGCGATCTGCCAAAAATCCTTCAGCATCTTTTTTTCATCGCCGAAAAGAGTTTTTATTGGTTCGTCATTAACCGCATAGGAAATACAGGCGATCCGGCCATAAGAGCCGTCCAGCCCGGTGCTTTCCACAAATTCTTCAAAGGTTCTTGGTGTGTATTTGCTTTTCCTTTTTCTGTTATAAATATCTTTGAGGATTCCCCTCATTTCTTCCGCCGCCGGCAAAGTTTCAATATCTAGGTAGAGTTTATTCATAATAAAATGGTACTA
>CAZDQA010000078.1:0-3258 GCA_964507605.1 uncultured Pseudomonadales bacterium
TGGTGTTGGGTGTGTTTGGTTTTTGGGTTCGATGTTGTAATGCCTGAATTTTTAAACCTTATCAAATTCGTAGAATTGCAAAAGCAGAGGCAGAGGCAAAAAAAATTGCCGCTGTTGCTGATTTAAAAATTCAGGCATTACAACATCGTGCCCTAAGGCGTTTCTTATCTGAGGAAACAATGAAACAAATTAATATAGAAAATATTATTCGAAAAGCAATACCAGGTTTGGCAACAAATGCCAGGCCTCAAGATGTAGAAAAAGATTGGATAGTGAATTTTTTCGATAAATCAAAGTTAATTTCTGATGAGAAGATGCAAGAACTTTGGTCAAAAATATTGGCAGGGGAAGGGAATTCTCCTGGAACTTTTTCAAAAAGAACAATTAATCAAATGTCTTCTATGGATAAAGTAGATGCGACTTTGTTTGAAAATCTTTGCGCCTTTATCTGGAAAATAGGAGAACCACAACCATTAATTTATGATTGCCAAAAAGATATATACACAAAAAATGGAATTAGTTTTGATCGACTAAAGCATTTGGATTGTATAGGACTTATAAGTTTCGAGAGTTTGGCGGGATACGCCCTTACGGGATTAAATAAAATCGTAAAAGTTAGTTATCAAAACAAACATTTAGTTATTGAATTACCAAAAGAAAATGACAATGAGATTCAAATTGGTCAGGCATTATTAACTATGCCTGGTAAGGAATTATCAATTATTTGCAAAGCCGCAAAGATAGATGGCTTTGAAGAATATGTATTAGAGCAGTGGAAAAATCAAGGAATTAAAGAACATGTTCCGGGTCAAACTAAACAATAATTTTACTAAATTAGGCAGCTCATAAAATTGATAAAATGATGTTATTGTGAAAAAGATATTGTTGGGAATTATATTTTTCTTGCTGGGGGCGGGCGCGGCGCTGGGGATAAGCTTTGCTAAAAATCATTCCGTGCCGGAGGGGATAATTTCCATTGGTAAAAAAGACAGCAACTTTGAACTAACCAAGTTTTCACTGGAGGAGGCGCCGAGCGATTCGATCAGGGGGCAAATTACCGCCATGTCCGGTGAAATTTGGCGGCAGGATCGGATAGCCACCGAGCCGGCCCGGTTAACTGAACCGGTTGCTATTCAACAGGGGGAAATTTTAATCGCCAGCGATGACGGACATTTAAGCGTTAGTTTTGCCGCCGCGGCCGCCATTACCCTTTTCCCGAAAACTCAAGTAGAGATCGTCCAGACTCTGCCGCTTAACTTAGTCTTTAACCAGGACAAAGGCCTGGCCCAATACCAAACCAGCGGCAGTTCTCCGGTGACAGTCAGAAGCTTAAACTTAATCGTTAATGTGAACGGCCTTTTAAATATCGACACCGATGAGGAAAGCGGAGAGATTATTTTGTCCTTAAAAACCGGCCAGGCCGCTGTCGCCTACAACAGCCCGGACTTTATCAGCAAGAAGTGGGATTTGGACCCCGGTGATGTGTTTAAGTATGACAGCAATGAACGCCAAGGCTACTTCAACGCCCCCTGATAACTGACTACCGGGTCCAAGATCGAACCGCCCTCGTAGCCTAAGGCCCACAAGGCCAATCCCGCCAGCCGGTATTTTTGGGCTAAGTTAACTTTAGTTTGCATGGCTGGTTGATCGGGATAAAAAATCTGGTGATAGGTATGGGTCTGCTGGTCCAAATAAACCAGGTAAGGCTCGGCGGCGGCCGTTTCCAGTTGGGCGCTGCAGGAAGCACACTGGTGTAAAAATTCCTCGACGCGGCGGTTGGAAGCAACAACTCCCGAGCCGGGCAGGACTGCCGCCCGGCGGTTGGCAGTTAAAGTTTCCCATTCATAACCGTATAAAGGCACTCCCAGAATTATTTTATCCGGGGGCAAAATTTCCAGGGCTTTTTGAATTGCTGTTTCCGTATCAAACTCGCTTTCTGTTCCCGCCCCGCCCAGCGGCGCCACCGGTCCGGTCACCAGCGAGCCGCTGAAGTGACAGTCATAAGTCATTAAAATTACTTTATCAACCAGCGGCCCGACCGCGGCTAAATCAATAAGGCGGGTTTTGATTAAATCGGTCGGGCTGGCATCAAGAGTGATTGGTTGGCTTAAATTGTTTTTCAGTTGACTGACAAAGGCGGTAAAATTACGGCGGGCTGACTCGGACGCCGGCCGCATATTTTCCAAATCCAAATTTAAACCGCTAAAACCGTACTGCTCCAGGAGCGGACCAAGCTCTGCGGCCAAAGCGGCGGCATGGCCGGTCGGGTCGCTGATCAGCTCATCGATTACCGCCGGACTAGCGCTGAAGATCGTCAAGGAAGCAGTTAAATCCGCAGGCGGAACAAATTTACCGGAAGTTAAAGCATACCAACCGGGTTCGGCCTCGCCGGGCCGGGTAAATTTTTGAATAGTGCCGTCGGGTGCAACAGTTAAACCAAAATAGGTCATCTCGGTTAAATAGCGGGAATAATTTTTGTCGGCTTTATCAATTAACCAATAAGGCAGAAAACCGATCACCCGGTGCTGTTTTAAACCCAAAGAAGCCATTGACCCCCTGATGACCTCGGCCGGTTTACTGTTCCGGTTAAAGGCAAATTTGACTGTAAAAAACGTAATGATAAAACCCAAAACAGCTATGACCAAATAAACTAATATCTTGCTCATTATTAACATTATAATTCTAAATATAAAAAATTTCGTCAATACTCCTGATATAATATAAAGACTACTGCGAGGTCTGCTAACGGCAGGCAAGCGGACTCTGAATCCGTTAATCCAGGTTCGAATCCTGGCCTCGCAACTGCGATAGCATAATCAGGTTGATATAACAAGCTAATTTATGATTTGGAAAAAAGCGATGTATCAACTATTAGCTTGGCAAACGCTCAAAAAAGTTTTTGGGCTTTCGAGCAAATGGAGCGAGAGAGAAAACGGCGCTATTGAAAAATTGAAACAAGAAGCGGAAAAACATCTGACTTCAGAACAATCAGATTTTGTCAACCGCCGGGCCAGACAGTTAAGAAACGATTATCACGAATCTTTGGTCCATGACCTGGAAAAAATTTATTGGCACGAACTTCACGAACACGACGAATATTTAGTCCCCCTGGTTGAGTACGACGAAAAAACCTATGCGATTTGGACACAGGCAGTGAGGCGAAAAAAATCGGTGGTCATGACTTATGATTCGACCACCTCAGGAATTACCCAAAGAATGGTTAATCCGTATCTAACCAGAACTCCTTACGGTAAGGGT
>CAZDQA010000079.1:0-3247 GCA_964507605.1 uncultured Pseudomonadales bacterium
GATAAATTTTGCCATTAATATTGTTTTATCGGGGGCAAGCCAATGAAAAACAAACAATTAATAATGATGTCAGGGATAGCTTTAGTTTTGGGGATAATTGTTTTTGGTCCGACTTTGTCAAATTTGCAAAAAGTAATCAGGGTTAATAAACAGCAAAAAACAGAGCTGAGTAGTTTGGAGAAGAAGTTTCAGATTTTAGAAGGAATTGATAAAAATTTGATTACCGATAGAGTCAAGAAAATGGAAGTGGTGTTCCCTTCTGATAAACCAATAGTACAATTGCTTTCCAGTTTAACTCAATTGGCGGCCAAGCATGACTTAGGTTTTGGCGGAGTAAGTTTAAGTCCGGGATCTTTAACTAATGAAAAAAAAGAAGACTCTTTGGCAGATTTAACTTTTGGCTTTGAAGTGAGCGGAGAGTTAAAAAGTATTTTAAAATTCCTCCAGGAATTGGAAAGGGTGGCCCCATTAATGAAGATAGATAAAGTTGGCCTGACGATCAAGACTAAACCATTATTGGGAGATAATAACGTCATGATAGCCGCTGAAATTGATGTATCCGCTTTTTACCAACCAGCGCCAAAATCTTTAGGCACGATTAGTCAACCAGTGAAGTTATTGTCAAGAAGTGAAGAAGCAATATTAAGCCAGTTATTTAATTTTACTCAGTTTCAGGCAGTGTTGCCGGTGGTTCAGACGGGAAAGACGAATCTGTTTGATTTTGGTCAGTAAGCATTACCCTGACTCTTAAACCCTGCTTGATAGCTTTAACTTTGACTAGTTCTCTGACAGCATTAATAATTTTACCGCCTTTGCCGATAACTTTGCCCATATCGACAGGGTCAACAGTGATGGAAATTAAGTGAGTGCCCGATTCGTCTACATTTTCTTCGATGACGACTGCGTCGGGATTGTCAACAAGATTAGAGACAAGATATTTAGTTAAACTAAGCATTTTTATTTTTTAATCAAACGGGTAACGGTAAGAGTGGGTTTGGCACCTTTAGTGAGCCAGTAATCGATTTTTTTTTGATCAAATTTAAGGGTGTGGGGATGAGTGTTGGGGTTATAAATGCCGAGTAAGTCTAGATATTTGCCGTCACGTTTATCTCGGGCTTCGTTAACCACGATTTTATACGACGAATAGTTTTTTTTACCGGTGCGGGTGAGTTTGATTTTTAGCATAGGGAAATTATAACAGATTTAGCGGCGGTTTGTTCGGCGGCTTGTTTGGATTTACCTCTTCCCTCACCCATCAGTTTCCCTTTGAGAAAAACCTTGACAATAAAAGTTTTGCTATGGTCCGGACCAAAACTATTAACTAATTGATATTTAGGAGCGGTTTTGAACTGTTTCTGCCAGGCTTCCTGAAGCTGGCTTTTAAAGTCATGAATATCTGCCTGGTTAAGCAAAAGGTTTAAGTTTTGCAGTAAATTTTGATAGATGAACTCAGCAGCCTTAGTAAAGCCCTGGTCAAGATAAACGGCGCCGATAAGAGCTTCAAAGGTGTTGGCCAGCAAACTAACATTGGTTTGGCCGCCGGCCTTTTTTTCACCTTTGGACATGATTAACTTTTGGCCTAAATTAAGTTTTAAGGCAGCGGCGGCCAAAGTTTTGGTTTGGACCATGGCGGCCCGTTTTTGGGTCAGCCGGCCTTCTGGCAACTGCGGGTAAGTTTTAAACAAAAAATCAGAAACAACCAGTTCCAGAATAGCGTCGCCTAAAAATTCCAGGCGTTCATTAGATTGATCGCTGCCTTTTTTTTCGTTTAAGGCAGAGCGATGGGTTAACGCCGTTTTGAGCAAGGTTTGGTCGCTAAAGGAAATCATTTTTTAATTATTGCTCCAAGAACGCCGTTGATGAATTTTGAGGTTTTAGCACTGCCGAAAGTTTTAGCCAGCTCAATTGCTTCATCAATGACGACTTTTGGAGGCGTAGTTTTATTATTTTCTAGTTCATTAAGGGCAAGCCTTAAGATAGCCAAGTCAACCTTATTTAATTTATTGACCGGCCAATCCGGAGCATTTTTGGCGATAATTTGATCAATTTTTGGATCGAATTTCTTGTCATGAAAACTAGCGGCGTAAAGTTTTTTAAATTGTTTGATGCGTTGGAGATGGCGGGGGTCGGAGCGGGACTTCATTAATACTTTTTGCAGTTTGAACAGAGTTGGTGTGATAGTTTGTCCTGGTGGCAGTGCGGACATTTCAACACATTAGGCTTGGTCAACTTAATGGCCGCGCGGCGTTTGCCTTGACGGCGGGAAGATATTTTCCTTTTTGGTTGTGGAGGCATATATTTAATTTGGTGCGATTAAGTTGATTTTATGCTTTTCTAGCTGTTTTTTCAATAGCCAGGTTAGCGGTTGGCAATCAAGAGCTGCCTGTCTGGAGAGATTAATCAAATTAATATCAGTTAAAGAAGCCAGTTTTAACTGTAAAAATCCGTGCTGTTTTAAGCCATAAAGATCACCAGGCCCTCTTAATTTCAGGTCCAGTTCAGCTAATTTTAGCCCGGAACAATTAGTTTCCAGATATTTTAAACGTTTAATGGCAGAGCGGTTGCTGCTAAAAATCAGACAGTAGGATTTTTTTTCGCTTCGGCCGACCCGGCCGCGAAGTTGGTGTAATTGGGCTAAACCAAATCGTTCCGCATTCTCAATAATCATAATCGTCGCATTAGGAAAATCAATTCCGACTTCAATTACCGGCGTGGCCACTAAAATGTTAATTTTGTTTTTCCGAAATTCCTCAAGAATATTATCTTTTTGTTTGTTCTTTAGCCGGCCGTGAATTAAACCTAACTTTAATTCATTAAAGACAGACTTTAATTGATTAAACTCTTGGGTTACCGCCTTGATATCCTTCATCGTTTCTTTTTCCGACGGCTCAATTAAGGGACAAACGATGAAAGCCTGGGTGTGGTGTGCAGTAATTTCTTTCTCTATCCATCGGTAAGCGTCCAGCCTTTTTTCTAAGGGGACAACCCAGGTTTTAACAATTTTTCTGCCGGACGGCATTTCGTCAAGAATAGAGAAATCAAGATCACTATAAACAGTTAGGGCCACGGTCCTAGGAATCGGGGTAGCGGTCATGGTTAATAAATGTGGGGTAGTTTTTGTTTGGGAGATAAGTTGCGATCTTTGTTTGACACCGAAACGGTGTTGTTCGTCAATGACCACTAAACCCAGTTTAGATAAATCAAGTTTTCTGAATAAAAGGGCATGAGTGCCGACAAAAGTATCTCC
>CAZDQA010000080.1:0-3135 GCA_964507605.1 uncultured Pseudomonadales bacterium
AATAAATCCGGCAAGAGGTTTGCTGCCGGCGACGCCTTGGTAATTATTAAAGAAAGAACAGGCGGGGGACAGTAGAATAGAAAATAAATAATTATGCCGGAAAACCCAGCATCAATTTTAAAGGAAGTGAGAGAAAGAGAACAACGAAGGGAGAAACCTCCGGAGCCAGCGGGAGCAGTACAACCGCCCCAAATAAACAGGCAACCGCAAAGAGTAGAGCCGCCGCCGGTATTTGGATTAAGAGAACCAAGAAAAGAAAGACAGGAGGATAAAGGGTGGTGGCGGGAGAGGGCACAACAGATCAAGGGAAAATTAGAAGACGGATGGGAAGGGGCGCAGGAAGCGGCGGCGGCGGTTAAGAATAAATACAATGAGTTGAATCCGCCGCCTTCTGAAGAAGAAAAAGAGAAACGAAGAAAGAAAAGAATAAGAAACCTAGCTTGGGTAGATGCGATAGGGGTTGGCATCGAGGCGGCCGTAATAGCAAGGAGAAGCGGACTAAAAAAAGCAAATCAGCAACAGGCGCAAATAACCCCGACGCCGGAGGGGATATTTGGCGGGGGAGATACACCTGAAGATAGATCTGCTAACTATCGTCAAATGACTCTCGGTAGGGTTGGTTTTGGCAGTAGCGGATACAGCTTAGACATAAAGGACCCCCCTATGTTTATTAATAAAGATTTTGTGGAGATGGCGGCTAAATTCGGGGTTGGTTTTTTATTGCCGTCAGGCTATGATAATGATGGAAATAAGACGGGCGAGGTCAGCGAGGCGGTGGTGAATAACTGGGCGAATGTCTTAAATTTGGAACCGGCAGAAGTGAGGCAAAATTACGTTGCTTGGCGGAATAACCCGCAAGAATTTGTAGCAATATTGCAGCAACACGGAGCCTCACAAACAGTGGTAAATTTTTTGTCAAAAGCGGATGAATTGAAAAAGAACGATGCAACACCAGAGACATGGTTAGACAGAAACACAGAATTACAGCAGTGGTGGCAACAAAATAGCGCAGCAATCGGGAAAACAGAGGCGAAAAAGGGAATTTCTTCAGTAGCCAAGGTTAGGTGGGAAAAAGAGGTGAGAATTCAAACAGCCGGAAAATTTAATGAAATTGCCGGAAGAGTAAATATGGAAACGATGGGAGCGGTAAACCAGATGCTGGGGTCGATGGAGACATTAATTAATATGCCGATTAATACAACGGCGATGCATGAGGCAGCAGCAGTAGATGTGGCAGAGTTTTATCAACAGGGGTTGCAAAAGCCGCCTTTAGCCAATACGGGAATTCCTTTTGTTTTAACCGGTTTAATTTTACTGCGGGCCGGGCCAAGTTGGCCCAAAGCAGTGATTGCTGAAGCCAGTCAGAGATTAGAAAATGTTTATTATTGGATGAAATTAGGGCAAGCGGAGCGGGCAATAAGGGATTTAGCAGTTTTAGGCAAGCAGGTTTGGCAAAGAGTTGCCAGGAGAAAGAATTAGCCAAGGAGTGAGCCAATAATTGGAATTTTGCGGAGGGCGCCCCCGACTTCCGGAGTGGCAGCGCCGGCGATGCCGGGCTTAACTCCGAGCATTTGGTCGATTGCCTGGGGAACTTGGGTGGTGGCCATTAAGATGCCAAGGGCGATGAGTGCTTCTAAGACCCCGCCAAAAGACGTTCCACTACCGCCAAAAGAAGCTGTGGCGGCTAAACTATCGATTTTGTTTAGTGGGGGGAGAGATTCAAGCTGAAGACCAATTGTTCCGCTGACAAAATAATAAGCCAGATAAAACATAAAAGCGACGGCCGGAAAGGTCAGGGCGGCAGAAAGCATGGTTTTTAAGAAATTACCCATGCCGTTTGATTTGCCGGGAAAAGCAGTGAAAAGAAAGACAAAAGGAGAAAAAATCGTGGATAAGAGTAAAGTAACATATTTGGTGATCAGGCCGAAAAATATTTTTAAGGCCGTGCCGAGCAGAGTAAAGGCAAAAATAAGAGGGATAAGGGCGCCGCCGATAGAGAATGAACCAATTGAGGAGCCGGTTAGACCCAGATAAGCAGAACATGCTGCGCTTGGGGCGGATGGATCAGAACCCATACAGGCAATCCAACCACCCATATTAACAATAAATTTTCCTAGAGAGGTCCAAATGTTAATTCCACCCCACAGAGTGGATGATGGAGCCAAAAAAGCACTGAGAATATCTAGATGGGTAATATTATACAAATAAGTATGGCCGCCTGTTGCTATCATAACTTCGGAAAGAGGGCTCTGACTGGGGTCAAAGAAAACCGCTTGAATTAAGTTGTGGCCTAAAAAGACAAAGTCAATAATAAGGCCGCAGATAGCGTAACTGAAAGTGACGAGAATAAGACTGACAATGATGCTAGGTAGGGCAAGCTGAATATTGACAACGGTTTGGGGGTTAAGTTTAGAGCGGAACATGATCATAAAGCCGATGGCAACAAAAATAACCACAAAGAGCAGATAGACAACATTGCGACTAATGGTCCATAAAGCCAGAATGGGAGAGGCGGTATTCAGATCATAAGGTTTGGTTAAAAAGTCCCAGCCGGAGCCGGCCGCAAAAGCGGACTTGGCCAGGCCGGAATGGTTCATAACGTAGGCAACATATTGGACAGAAGAAGCAGGCTTATTTTGATAAAGCGAGGCCATTAGGGTAGAAGTTCCCTGAACAGCGCCGGCAGAAATTAATTGACCGTTGTCATCATAAGCACCGACAATAGAAACCAAAAGAGTGTCGGCGGTGGTAGCCAGCATGCCGGAACTGCCGCCAAGATACCATTGGAGGTTGTTGCCTTGTTGGACGGCCTTGACGAATGCTTTGGGTTCGGCTTGGGCGGGGGAAGGGGCGAGAAAAGCCAAAAGAGAAAAGGCAAAAGTAAAAATGAAAAGTTTGAGCAGGCGGGTCATGATGATTTTAGAGTAGCAAATTTTCATTGTGGTGTAAAGGTGGTGGAGGCAATGGCGGAACAAGCGTTTTGGCTGCCAATGCCCATAAGGCCTGGTTGAACCATATCGGTTTCGCTATAGAAATAGGCGGGTTTGTTGGGGTCGCCAACATAGGTGCCTTTAACGCAGATTTCATATTTGGTGCCATTGGGGGTGAAAAAGTATGTTTCATTAAACATTGACG
>CAZDQA010000081.1:0-3063 GCA_964507605.1 uncultured Pseudomonadales bacterium
TCGCCTCCAAAGCCGCCACCGGCTTTACAACCAAAAACAGCCATAGAAAAATTATTACTATCCGTTTCATAACGTATTATACCAATACCACCAAACCTACTCCTCCTGCTGCCCTACCAGCCAATTCCGAAAACCATAAATCGTCGGCAATGGTTGATCAGTGGCAAATTTTTCCCCTTTCCATCTCCTCAACACACTCTGCCGGTAATCTGCTGAACTCTCTCCCGGAATCTTCAACTCTTTCATTATCCCGTCCAAAAACGAGTCAAAAGTTTTCTCAGAAACTTTGGGCAAAATCTCGCCAATTTTCAATTCCTGTCCTTCCGGCATTTTATTTCAGCGCTTCATCAATCGCCGCCTTGAACTGGACAAATGGCTGCGCCCCGACCAAAATCTTAGCGTTAATGACAAAACTGGGTGTGCCGCCCAAACCGCCTTTTTTAGCCAGGGCCGCATCCGCTTCTACGGCTGCCTTTTGCTCTCCGTTAGCCGCACACTGGCTAAACTTCGCGCCGTCAAGGCCCAAAGCCGCCGCATAGCCGGCAAAAACTTTACTCACATCAGTTTCCTTCGACCAACTATCCTGGTTGGCAAATAACTGGGCGCTGTACTCAAAGTACTTCCCTTGCACTCCGGCACACTTAGCCGCTTCCGCCGCGGCTTGGGCAAACTGATGAAACTCTAAAGGCAAAGTTCTGGCAATATATTTAACCTTGCCCGTTGCCACATACTCTTTTTCAATTTGGCCCATTGTCTCGTCCGCATACCGTTTGCAAAACGGGCATTGAAAATCAGTAAACTCCACCAAGGTTACTTTGGCTTTATTATCGCCTTTTACTGCCGTTGGATTTTTTATAATTTCTTTCCAAACATCATCGCTCACCACACTTGGTTCTTGCGGCGCCTGTTGCGCCTGCGGTTGTTGGGATACTACCGGTTGTCCGCCGGTCAAACCTTTTCCGCCTTTCAATATCTTCAATTCCGTCCACATACTACCGATGGCAAAAGCCGCTATCACCAATAACCCCACCATTATCGGTTGCAACAAATTCTTTGTCTTAACACTTGTTTTTTTCACAGGCATAATTTCTCCTTTTATTAATTTATCAATATTCCACTATAACAAAATCTTAAAACCCAGGCAACACAAATTTTATTTCTTGGCTAAATCAACTGGCAATTTCCAGCTTGGCTAAAATTGCCGCCAGCTTTTCCGGTTGCCTAAAACTTGACGCGTCTACCCAAACGTCTCTAAATCCTTCTATTTCCACCGTCGTATAAACACTTTCCCCTTCTTGATTACCTTCCACAATCCCAATAATTAAATCCCCTTTAGGACTAGAGCTACCTGCTTCCGATCGGACGATTTGGTGTAGTAATGGCTTCTTTCCTTCGTCCCATCCCCTAGGCATCAAAATATCTTCGATCGTTAAAGTGATCTTTCTATTATGTCTGCCCACAAGTTCTCTTTCCCGTTTCGCCTCTACCCTAATATCTCCGTCCAGTGTTAATAATCGCCATGGATTACCGGGTTGTAAATTAAAGGTTTCTTGGAAATCATCAATTAACAAACAAGTATTATTTTTATTATAAAGACGTCTAAGCCATCCGTAAAAGCTTGCCAGCTCTGCATCGCTCATCCAGTCTTTATCTAAATTCACTCTTCTGGCTAACTCTTTCGCCACCGAGTCCAGTTTTCTTTCGTCTCTTAAAAAACCGTTTTTGTCAAATAAAAACTCCCGGCTCTTAGGCAACCTGGTATAAAAAATTTTATTCATTTCTCTCTTTTTTTCTTCTGCCTCTGGTTTCGATTCACACCTGAAGCCGATACACTGGCTGCCGTCTAAAACAGTGGAAAAAATATTTATGAGGCCGCGTTTATCCAATCCATATACTCCTCTTTCATTAATTCCCTCAAAACCAAGCCAAAATCTTGGTACAATCTCCATATCTCCGGCGCCAAGATCAATAAAACTGGCTCTTAGCAAATCGGCTCCGCGTTCCGCCGGCCA
Source organism: uncultured Pseudomonadales bacterium (assembly GCA_964507605.1). Classification (GTDB taxonomy): domain Bacteria; phylum Patescibacteriota; class Microgenomatia; order UBA1400; family CG1-02-47-37; genus CAZYUF01. The sequence goes on from CAZDQA010000081.1 coordinate 2,013, forward strand.
GCCGTTTTTGGTAAAAACAGTCAAAAGCGGAATCTTTACCCATCTGCCTTCAACCAAACCCTTCCCCAGCAATGTTCTCTGTTCCGTAGTCTCTCTTCCCCATGCCATTACTTTTGGCATCAATCTGAAAGCAAAATTATCCGCTTCCTCTGCCCCAACCCCTGCCGCTTCGCAAACTTTATTTAACCAGTTCTTTCTTTGAAGTTTCAACTCACCAGAATATTGCTCAGCCCTGGCTGCTGGAATTCCTTGTTCTGTTGGCAACATAAACCCGCTTTCCGGGCAGGAATTTATTTTCGCAGTGATTATACCACCGCTCTTGACCCGAGCGCAACTTCATCGCCTTCACTACCCGGTCCACAGCCAGGATATAGGCGGCCATTCGGGGATTGACCGAACCGGCCTTTGGCTGGTTCTTCGCTTGGTAAATCTGCCACACCTCCCCGAAAGCCTTATCCATGATCACTTTAAGCTTTTTAAAAACCTCGTCTTTTTCCCAATAATATCCCATATTGTTCTGGCACCACTCAAAGTAAGACACTGTCACTCCGCCGGCATTACATAGCACATCCGGCAAAGAAATAATTCCCTTCTGGTGCAAAATCTCATCCGCTTCCGGCGTCACCGGCCCATTAGCCATCTCAATAATGTACTTAGCTCTAATCTTGCCAACATTATCTTTAGTAATCACATTCTCCAACGCCGCCGGCACTAAAACATCTACCGGCAATTCCAACAATTGTTCATTGGTAATCTTTTCCCCTTTATACTCTCCACCCTTAGAGTTCGACCAAGCCACTACCTGATAACCGGCTTTCTTCGCAAACTCAATAAACCATGAGCCGACGTTGCCGATTCCCTGCACTGCTACCGTGGCGTTTCTCGGAAGGTTCCGAACCTTCCGTAATTGCTCCAACACATAAAATCCGCCCAAACCGGTCGCCTCAGTCCGACCCAAAGACCCGCCCATCTCCACCGGCTTGCCGGTAATTACCCCCGGTTCATGCCTGCCGACAATTTTTCCAAACCAACACCAAACACACCCAACACA
>CAZDQA010000082.1:0-3036 GCA_964507605.1 uncultured Pseudomonadales bacterium
CAATAAACTTAGTCACATTCACCCACTCAATCACTTTATTCAGCTCCCGCCTTACTACTCTTCTTTTTCCCACAAACTCTTTAAAATTTTCAAAATCGGCTTTGGTATTAATAAAAAACGTTCCCAAACCTCCGCCCACGGTATAATCCGGCAACTGAAACACCAAGTTTTCCCCCAACTCTGTTTTGAAACCATCCCATTTCTTTTCATCCAACTCCTCCACCTTCAAGGTCCAACCTTGTATCGGTTTTAACCCGGCTTTCTTTAGCTCTTCCCTAAAAAACTTTTTATTCTCAAACACTTTTCTGATTTTCCCCGGTGTCCCTAAAATCTTTAAATTTAGTCTCGCCGCCATCCTGTCAATCGCCTCGCTGTCTTTATACACAAACAGGTTCTTTTTTCCTTTCAACCATTTCCTGACCGCTTCTAAACTCAAAATACTCGAGGTATTAAACTTCTCCGGCAGCTCCCCGCCTAAAGTTTTCTCCACGCTCACCACCGGACAAATCCGCCTGATTGCCGCTAAATCCGCTGTTTCCAACAACGACAAAATCTGGTAATTCGGCAATAAATATCCCCAGGCCGCCCGCGGCCAAGCCGTCACCCCCACACCTACAATAGGAACATCTTTAGGAAACAGTTTTTTGATCTCGCTTATTTTTTCAAATCTCGCCGGTACTTTCATTCCCGCTATTTTACCACCTATGACAATGTCGGCAATACAGTCAATCTATTTTCAGTAAACTTACGCAGGTGCAATCGGCTTGGTCTCGCAGAGCGATTGCACCGAGTATGTAGATAGTTGGCCGCCGCCGGAGCGGCCAAACTATCGGTTGCTGAAAATACGGTTGACGAATTGCCAACAACTTTACGCCTCCTGCCCTGCCTCGCCTTCTTTCACCCGGATCGAAAAGCCCAGCAAATCCCGCCGGCCGATAATCATCGGCCGCTTTAACTTCGACCGGTCCGACACCGACGCCGCTGTTTTAATTTTCTTGCCATTTAAGTAAAAAGTTACTCCCACCACTTTCCTTTCCTCTCTGCCTAACGCGCTCCGATAACTTCTTTCCCATAAAATATTTTCCGGGTCCATCAATCCCAGCTTCCTGGCTAAATCCTCATCAATCGAAGTCCGAAACGCCCCGGTATCAATTTTTGCCTTTATCTCATGCTTTTCTCCTAAAAAATCATCAACCTCCACGTCTTCAAAAATGCCGATATTCAACCACCCTCCCTGGATCGACTCATCTTCATCTCTGGCGGCAAACAACTGCTTGCCGATATTAATCCCCTGCTTCACTGTCTTAACCTGCAAACCCTCCACCCGCTCCAGTCTGCGCTTCAAGCCCGCCTCGTTGGCCAGTTGAATTTTCAAGCCCGGCTGCGCATTAACTTCCAGCACCATCGGCGTGCTCTTTAGCTTGCCCGACTTGGTCTTTCTTGGTTGCAAAGCAATATCCACCCGGCAATAGCCCAACTCCACCGCCTCGGCCGCTTTCACCCCCAGTTCCAGCACTTCCTCCCAGCGGGGAATCCGCACTCCGTTTAGCCGCCGCCTGGTGTCCGGGAAAAACTTCGTCTCGCTGGTATACTTCACCGCTTTAGTCGTCACCCCGGTAGCCATATCAATCCCGCAGGCAATCGCCCCCTGAAACATATTCGCCTTTCCATGAGACTCTTTTGTCGGCAGCCTTAAAAAAGCCATCACCGGAATTTTATTAAACACCAGCACCCCCACATCCGGAGTTCCCTGACAGCTGATCGGCTCAAATCTGGGGTGGACCCTGACCCTTTCTTCAATAAATGCCTTATCCGGCAAATCCAGCATCGAATATTTACCGGCCAGAATATCTAAAATATGTAAACGTAAATCATTAATTGTCACCTTATTGCCATCCACTGTCAGCCATTCCCCGGCAAACTCGCCGCCGTGATCAATCACCAAAATCCCTTCCCCGCCCAATCCCTGGCTCGGCTTGACCACAAAACTCTCCGGCAAGCGACTGAAATCATAGTTTTCCGCCGCCCTTTCGTTCTTAAACATCCGGTAAAGTCTGGGCACCGGTAACTTAGCTTTTTTCAAAATCGATTTGGTCACCAACTTCGAATCCGCCGCTCTTTTCCCCTTGCGGGAGTTATACTTCGACTGATACAAATGGTTCCGGGCATTCATGCCCAGGATGTCTGAAAATTTCATTTCATCAGCTTTCTAAACTTCCACATTTCCAGCGCCCTCAACCCCACATACTTCCCCACATAAATATCAAACAAAGCAATCACCAGCAAAGAAATTTCCGGATTCAACAACACTAACTTTTGCACCCAATTGGTTTTTAAAATCACTGCCCCGATTATCGCCATCGCTATTGTCTGCAGCATCACCAAAGTCGCTTCGTGCCGGCTTTTCCCTGTCTGCACCTCAATAAAATTCTCAGTCAACAGCATTAAAATCAAAATCGGGAAAATAGACACCGCGCTTAAACTGCCTAAATTAATATTGACCGCTCCCAATAACACTCCCAGCACTGATATGCTCACCAGCCACATCATCAACGCCATTCTCGGCAAATACTGCAGTTTCAGTTTCTCGGTAATTTTCCTGGCCAAACTTGCCCCTAAAAACACCACCGCAAACATGATGATTCCTACCTTAATGCCGGTGGCCACAAAGGCAACTGACAACATTGCCGGCACAAAAATACCAAACCCGGTTAAACCAATCAGGTGCCTGGCCGCGGCAATCAAACCCGCCACCAGCGGAAATAAAAGCACTAACACAATCGTATTCGCCGACACCCCTTTACTCACCGCTTGCCGGATGGCCACTTGTAACCAATTATGCCAATCCAGCTTACCCATCTTTTTTTCGTCTAAATAACCTTCCAGTCTGCCTTTAACCGCCGAAGTTCTCTCAGTAATATCCTGCTTGGTCACCGCCTCAATACTTAAAGTCCCCGCCGAAGTCGCCTCCGCACTGACGGTCGCCTCCAAAGCCGCCACCGGCTTTACAACCAAAAACAGCCATAGAAAAATTAT
>CAZDQA010000083.1:0-2988 GCA_964507605.1 uncultured Pseudomonadales bacterium
ACCTTGCCAATATCGTGGAGTAAGCAGCCTAAGCGGACAATGTTGGGATCGGCGCCGACTTCATAGGCCAGCTTTAAACCGATTTTAGTTTCCTCTAAGGTGTGGGCAATCATGTTTTGGCCATAAGAAAAGCGGTATTTAAACCGGCCGAGCATGTCCATGATTTCAATCGGCAGATTAAAAACTTTGATGGCATGGCAAAGTTTTTCGCCTTCCTGGCGGATGATCCGGGCAATATCTTTTTTTGTTTGAGACAGAATTTCTTCGATCCTAGACGGCTGGATCCGGCCGTCGGCCATCAGTTTTTCTAAAGTGACCCGGGCAATTTCCCGGCGGACAGGGTCAAAACAGGAAAGGCGGATCACTCCCGGCTCATCTAAGTCTACTTCGACGCCGGTAACTTTTTCCAGAGTGCGAATATTCCGACCTTCGCGGCCAATAACCCGGCCTTTCATGTCTTCATCGGCTACCTTGACTAAAGAAACCGTATATTCGGCAACATAATCGGTCGCTCCATGGCGCATGGCTTCCACTAAAATCTCTTTGGCTTTGGTTTCAGCTTCAGCTTTAGCGCTGGTTTCGGCATCTCTAATAATCTCGGCTGCTTCCCGGGCCATGCGGCGCTGATAGAGTTTTAAAATTAAATCATGGGCTTCGGCTTGGCTTAATTTAGCAATCGTCTCCAGTTTGTCTAACTGCTGTTGTTTAATACCTTCGATTTTTTTTAACTCCAGCTGTAAGTGTTTTTCCTGACCGGCGGTTGATTTTTCCCGCTGTTCAATCGCCCCTAATCGATGGTCGATTTCCGCCAGCTGGCGGACAGCTTTCTCCCTTTCTGCCTGAGCTTCGCTTTTAATCCGCAAGGCCTGGTCCTTAGCTTCGATAATTAACTCTCTGGCCTGTGCCTGGGCCGCAGCCAGTTGGGGCTGGTCAATAACCGGCGCGGCCGGCTTTTTAGCCGCCGGCTCAACGCCACCACTAATAATTTGCGTAATACGCTTAAAAAATGACATATAAACCTTTCCTGAAGATAAATGGAAGACTACTCCATTAAAGGAGCGGCTGAAGATTGATTAATTTGTCTTAACTTTAATAACATTTTATCTTCTAATAATAACCATTTATCGACTAGGCCTATTTTACTCTTCGGCATTTAAAGCGTCAATGACGGAAAAAGAAAAGCCCCGGGAAGAGAGTTTTGACTGAGGCAGTTTTTTGGCCAGTTCCAGTTCGGCGTCAAAAGACAACAAAACTGAATCGATAATGTCCCGAGCAAGGCCTTTTTGCGCCAACTCCTGGGTTAAAGCATAGTTGCCCCGGGGACGGAATTTTACTCTTTGATCGACCCACCACTGGGCAAATTCCTGGTCGTTAAGTAAGTTTTGATCAATTAAATTATTGATGACCCGATTAATGGTGTTAGTGTCGGCGTTGGTTTTGGTTAAACGCTGTTTAATTTCCCGAATGCTGCGGGGACGGTAAGATAATAATCTTAAGGCTTTGGCGGTGAGGTATTCTAAAGTAGTGACGAGCACCATTATTCTTCAGTTGGTTTGGCCGGACGGCCGCGGCGGCGTTTTTCGGACGGCGTTTCTTCAGCTTTAAAGTGTTTCCAAACTTCGGCTTCAATCGCTTTGGCCAGTTTGGGATCTTCTTCCAGTTTAAACCTAACAGATTCTTTGCCTTGACCTAAAACTTCATTGTTGTATTTATAGAAACTGCCGGATTTGACAATAATGTTGTATTCAACGGCCAAGTCGATTAGACCGCCAATCCGGGAAATTCCGCCTTCGTTGAGAATGTCCAGTTCGGCCTGGCGGAACGGCGGGGCGACTTTGTTTTTGACGACTTTAATCCGGTGGCGGGAACCGATAATGACATCGCCATCCTGGATGTTGCCGATTTTACGGCAGTCCAGGCGGGTAGAAGCATAAAATTTTAAGGCTTTGCCGCCGGGAGTGGTTTCCGGGTTGCCGAACATGACGCCGATTTTCATGCGGATTTGGTTGGTAAAAATAATCACGGCCTTGGATTTGGCAATGGCACTGGTTAGCTTTCTCATCGCCTGGCTCATCAACCGGGCCTGAAGGCCGATGATAGCATCGCCCATTTCCCCTTCGATTTCGGCTCTGGGAACTAGGGCGGCTACCGAATCGATAACAATTACATCAATCGCGCCGGAGCGGATTAAGGTTTCGGCAATTTCTAGAGCCTGCTCGCCGGTATCAGGTTGGGAAATTAATAAATCATCTAACTTAACCCCAATGGCTTCGGCCCGCTGAGGATCAAGAGCATGTTCGGCATCAATGAAAGCGGCGGTACCGCCGGCTTTTTGGGCTTCGGCAATAACATGCAAACAAAGCGTGGTTTTACCGGAAGCTTCGGGACCGAAAATTTCACTGATGCGGCCGCGGGGCAAACCGCCAACGCCTAAGGCAATATCCAAAGCAATTGAGCCGGTAGAAATGGAAGCAACTTCCTGATGTTTTTTATCGCCTAATTTCATGATCGCGCCGGCGCCATATTGTTTTTCGATCTGCTCCATCGCCACTTTAATTGCCTGAAGTTTCGGATTATCTGCCATAAATCCATTAAACAAAGTTTTACCGAAAGTGTCAAGGAGAAAATTAAATTCCGCTAAAACTAATCTTTAATTCTCCGCCGAATATTCCCGCCAAGCGTTGAAGGAAAGAAACCGACGCGGTTGTTTGAGCATTTTCTACGCGCGAAATAACTGACTGCTTGGTGTGTAATTTTTTCGCCAGCTGTTTTTGAGTCAATTGATATTTTATCCGGGCTTTAATAATTGCTCTGGCAATATCGTATTCCAAGCGATCTTTTTTTAACGCTTCTCTAAAATTAGGGTTTTTTAATAATTGTTTTTTATGAGTTTGCCAATCCATATAATATATTAATATCACAATTTTGTGATATTTGTCAATTTGGGCATTAATTTTATTAAATCAAATAAAACCCGAAAGTGTCAAG
>CAZDQA010000084.1:0-2842 GCA_964507605.1 uncultured Pseudomonadales bacterium
CAATCCCGCCGCCCATTAAAATGGCGAATTTCAAGACCCACTGAACCAGTTCTTGCGGGTCGGTGGGAATACAACCCAGGGCCGTTTCAACGCCAGTACCACTAAAACCTATTGGAGTGCAAGTTCCCGTCCCACTACCTGCTCCGCCGCCGCCAGCTGCTGGCGGATTTGGTATACAGATCGGATTGGCATTTCGGTCTAATCGACAATATTCATCAGTTGGACAGGTAACTCCGACGCAAGTGCCGCCAAAAACCGGTTTAACTGAAAAAATAAAAGTGTTGAAAAATACAAACAGTAATACTAATGTTTTCATCAACTCAAGTTTAGCACATTGGATAAATATGCGATGATATATTGGTAGCGTTCAACCAGGCGATTGCGGTCGCCGACGGCAACAAAGGGCCTGAGGTCTTGAACAAAAGACTTAACAGGAAATGATTTTATCCGTTTGGATAAATCCATAAAAGAGAACTTTTGATTACCATAATAACTAAGCTTGTTTTTGATCCAACCACGATTAAGGGAAGCTCCTTGTGAAAGAAGATACCAGAGATCATAAATATCCCTGCCTTTGCGGCGGGTGAGAATGGCCCGGATTTTTTCGGCAACAATTTCATCCCGGCCCATGTGATGCACGAGAGAATTGGGAATAAAAGGAAAGTCGGTGGCAATGATTGTTTTTTCGTTAGTCAAAGTTTTTTCGCGAAAGGAAAAGTCAAGATTGACATAGGTGCTATTTTTTATCACCATAGGCGACGCAGTGAGCAAATAACGTTTGCCGGTGATGGTTTTTCTTTCTTTGAAAGCAATTTCGTAGGATCGAGAGAGGTTGGCAAAGACTGATTTGATAATAACGGTGAATTGTGTCAGGGAAGCAATTACATTAAAATCAAGGTCTTCAGAAAAGCGGGGAGCCTTATAGATTAGATGAATAGCCGTTCCTCCTTTGAAAATTATGCCAGCGCTTTTATTATGTTGATATAAAGATTCCAAAAACAGCAACTGAATATACTCCCGGAAAATAACTGATTCCGGAACATGCAATTGTTTGACTAAATTGCTGATTTGATCTGATGTAATCATTTTGATAACCTTTTTTTTAATTGAGACACAAGAGAAGCCCATTGGGGGGATTGGGGAAAATGGGCAGAGTGGCGGAAAAGTTTGGTTTGGTCCAGCCGGGCATAATCATATTCATCAAGAGAAACGCCTTTGAGCCCTTTGCTATAAAGATACAGTTGGTCGAGCAGGGCTTTTTCCGGTTCGGCAATCAAATAATTTTCCTGTTTAACATACCCCCAGAATAAAGTTTTTTTGAGGTGGGTAAAAGAATACGCTTTTTGGTTGATAATTTTTTCCTTGGATTTTTTGGGAGTAGCGCTGGTTGTTTCGTAGGGGAATTGAGAGAGAATGCCATAATGGTTGAGAGCGGTTTCAAAGGAGACATAAGAGGGCGAGTAAAGTAAGTTAGCAATAGTAAAATCAAACATCCGGCCATCGTTAATAATATATTTATTCCGTTCCAGGCGATTAAGGATATTGCCGGCCACTAAATCTTGGGCGAGCCTTTTAAGGGTAAGCGCGGACTTGATGCCGGTAATTTGCTGTAATGAATTTAGGGTGATAAGAAGCAAGGGAGAATCTTGAATTTTTTTGATGATGATGGTTTTGTTATACGTTTCCATATAGTATCACTATATGATATTATATGGTATCGTGTCAATAGCCCAAATTCATTAAGGGTAGGCAAGCATGTTAGAATAAAGATATGAGACGACTGGGGATAATTTTAGGAATAATTTTACTGGTTTTATTGGCCGGTAGAGCTAGGGCAGATGATTGTGATATTGACTGTCAACTTAATAAATTAACGCAGGCACGGGAACAAAGCGAGGCAGCAACGCGGCCATTGGAGGCGGAACTATCGAGATTAAGAGCCCAGCTAGCCAATATTCTGGCGGGAATTGATAAGGCAAAAGCGGATTTAAGAAGTTTAGAAATCAGCATTGCGGAAAGAGAAAAAGAGTTTGGCCAGAACTACGTTTTATTGGCAGAAGGAGCAATGAGTTATTATAAAATTTTAAGATCTGGTTCCAGTTCACTAAGTTTATTTGCCAATGGTTCAGCCGGCGGAATGATGCGGGATTTGTTTTACCGACAGTCAGTAACTGATAAATATAAAAACGTGATTGAAGATATTAGTAGGGAGTTATTGGCTTTGGAGGCGGATAAGAAAAAAGCTCAGGAAGATAAAGTCAAACTGGATGTTTTACAGGCAAAAGCTGATAAAGAAGCAAAGTTTTTCGAAGGGGAGATCTCCGGGGCAAAGGCTTATCAGGCAAAGTTGTCTGAACAGATTGCTAGTCTTTTGGCAGCTAAATTTGCCAGCATGCCGGTGCCCTTATTGGCCTATACAAGCCTAAGCGGCTGTTCGAGCGATATCGGTAAAAGTCCTAATTTTGATGGTCCTAGGTTTGGGTTTTTTAGCTTTGGAGTGCCGAATAGAACCGGAATGAATCAATACGGAGCCAAGGGAAGAGCAGAGGCAGGAGCAACTGGCTACGAAGAAATACTAAAAGCTTATTATGATAATTTTGAAATTAAAGATTACGGAACAGATTTCAATATTATTGTGAATGGTAAAAATGAATATGGCCAAACATTTGATAATGAGTCAATGAAGATTGAGGAATATTTAAAACATTTGTATGAGATGCCAACAAGTTGGGATATGAAAGCTTTACAGGCTCAAGCAATTGCGGCAAGAAGCTATGCATTAGCCTGTAAAGCTTTCATATCCCAACTTGTTGGCATCACACCCAAACCAAACACACCCACC
>CAZDQA010000085.1:0-2771 GCA_964507605.1 uncultured Pseudomonadales bacterium
CGCCGGGCAAAGGAACAATGGCTTTTTTAGTCCGCGCCAGCAAAGGGGCAATAAACATGCTGGAAGCCCGCGAAGCTAAACCTAGGTCATGAGGAATGATCGAAGAGTGCAATTGAGCCGCATTAATGAATAAAGTCCTTTCACCGGCCGAATAAACTTTAGCGCCCAGTTTTTGCAGAATTTCTTTGACTAAATCCACGTCGGCAATCCGTGAAAAATTTAACAATCTATTTTCATGCGAACATAAAAGTGATGCAATCATTAATTTATAAGAGGAGTTTTTTGCTCCGCTTAGCCGGACCACGCCTTTTAAAGGCGTTCCGCCCTCAATGATTAATTTATTATTCATAAACTTCTATCTCCAGTTCTAAATTTAAATTTAATTGTTCTTTGGCTTTGTTCTGCACTAATTTAATTAATTGAAGAACATCCTCAGCCTTAGCCTTACCCAAATTCTCAATAAAATTAGCGTGTTTTGGTGAAATTATTGCTTGACCAATTTTAACTCCTTTTAAATTTAATTTTTTATCGATAATTTCACCGGCAGATTGATTGCCGGGATTCTTAAAGATACAGCCGCTGGAACGCTGGGGCTGATGAGCTTTATTAGCCAGAATGGTCTTAGCTTTGGCTAAAGCCGCGGCTTTATCACCTGATTGCAGCTGGATAATTACCGATAAAATAATATTTTCATATTTTTTGATCTTAACAATAAAATCTTCCCAAAGCGCATTAACGCCATGCATTTTGACAGCGGTAGCGCCGCCAACCGTGGCTGGGATGCCGCTAAAAACTTCCAATCCGGTTAAACCGCGATCGATAAGATAAAAAATCGCTTTCGGTAAAAAGACGCCGCTGTCCAGCTCTGCCTGTTGACGGGGCAGAATTTTAATCTTGTCAGTCTCGTTTTTAATCACCAAGCCTTTCACTCCCTGATCGCTGATTAAAACATTACTACCGCTGCCTAAAAGAAAAACCGGCCAGTGATTTTTCCGGGCCAGCTTCACGGCAGTAATTAAGTCGGCAGTGGTTTTGGCAACACAGAAATGCTCGGCCGGACCGCCGATTTTAAAAGTAGTGTATTTTGCCAAAACCTGATTATTAATTATTTTCATCGCTGTTTTAATAATTTAATAATGTCTTTGTGCCAAAGCCAGTTATTACCGGCCCCGACCGTAAAAATGACATCGCCCTTGGTCATGGTGTCCTTTAAATAAGCCAAGGTGGCTGGTTTGTCCGGACAATAAACTGCTCGGGGATGAAATTGTTTAATGCTTTGAGTTAAGCTTTTGCCGGTCAGACCTAAATTATCGGTTTCCCGGGCAGAGGCGAAAATATCATTAACAAGGACAATGTCAGCCAGGGTAAAACAGTGGCTGAATTCTTGAAGCAAGATTTTAGTCCTGGAATAAGTGTGAGACTGGAAAATAATAATCAAGCGGCGATCAGGCAGCCAAACTTTAGCGGCTTTTAATAAGGCTTTGATTTCAGTCGGATGATGAGCATAGTCGTCGTAAAGAGAGATACCCTTAATTTCAGCAATCAGTTCAAAACGGCGCTTAGTGCCGGTGAACTGAGTTAAACCCTGATAAATTTTAGGCTGGCTCAGACCGAGGTGATGAGCAGCAGCCACGGCCGCAAGAGCATTTAAAGCATTGTAGTCGCCGGGAAGCGGCAAAATTAAATCCGGCCAGATCATACCTTGATATTGAAGGGAAATAAACTGTTTTTGTTCAGCCACATAAGTCTTTAAAATCCGCCAGTCAGCTTGAGGAGAAAAACCATAGGTGATCACCGGCTTATTAATGATTTTAATAAATTGGCGATTGTGCGGATTATCTAAATTAATAAGAATTATTTGAGTCTTATTAATAAATTTCTTAAAACTGGCAAAAATTTGCTCCAGGTTCTGATAAACATCCGGGTGATCATGTTCCAGATTAGTAATAATTGCCAGGTAAGGATTTAAGTAATGAAATCTGGGAGTAAGATTATTGGCCGGATCAGTAACATATTCATCGGCTTCCGCGACAAAGTATTGGGCTTTTTTGCTCATCCGGCCCGGAGCACCTAAACAAGGAATATTACCCACTCCGACTGCAAAACCGATCGGACAACCGGCAGTAGTGAGCACGGTCGCCAGCATCGCCGCGGTGCTGGACTTACCGCCCACTCCGGCGACGGCTAAAGTCTTTTTTTCCTGGCCAAAAAGGCCTAAGGCCTGAGCGTGGGATAAGACCGGAATCCGGCGTTTTAGCGCCGCCTGCACCTCCAGATTATCGCTGCCGCCATGGGCACCGGTATAAACCACTAAATCACAGTTTTTAGGTAAATTATTAGGAGAAAAACCAAGCTTTATTTTAATCTTTCTTTTGGTTAAAATTTGACTGGTAGGAAAAACTTCAGCGGTATCGCTGCCGGAAATTTTTTTACCCAGATCTAAGGCGCATAAGGCCAAAGCCGTCATACCCACACCTTTAATGCCGGTAAAGTGAATGGATTTAATTTTTTTTAAATTCACCTGCCTCCAAAGATTTAGCTAAAACCAAACCACTGCCAACGATCGCCTTGGCCCCCAAGCTCACACCGGGCATAACGGAAGCATTGACGCCTAACTGGCTGCCTTGGGCCATGATTGCTCCCAGTTTAACCCTGCCGGGAATAATCTCTTTTTTATCAAAACGCAGATTGGCTAAGGTAGCGCCTGAACCAAGATTACAATCAGCTTCAATGACCGAGTCGCCGACATAATTGGCATGAAAATTATTATT
>CAZDQA010000086.1:0-2678 GCA_964507605.1 uncultured Pseudomonadales bacterium
GTAGGCCTTGGGGGTGGCGAAACGGCCGCGGGCGGTGCGTTTTAAAAAGCCGATCTGCATTAAATAGGGCTCAATCACCTCTTCTATCGTTTCTTTATCCTCGCTGATAATGGCGGCCAGGGTTTCCAGGCCGACCGGTCCACCCTGATATTTATCAATCAAGGCCTTTAATAAACGGCGATCGTTGGCATCTAAGCCCATTTCATCAACCTCTAAAAGGGCCAGGGATTCATCCAAAACCTCTTTGGTAATCCCCGCCTCGCCTTTAATTTGGGCCAGGTCGCGGCAGCGTTTTAATAATTTTAAGGCAATTCGGGGTGTACCCCTGGCGCGGCGGGCCAGACTGGCAGCAGCCGCGGCATCAAGATTAATTTTCAGTTTATGACTGGCGTTTTTAAGAACGAAGACTAAATCTTCGGGCTCATAAAAAGTTAAACGGTGGGTTAAGCCAAAACGGTCGCGCAGTGGGGCGGCAATCTGGCCGATACGGGTAGTGGCGCCGATAAGGGTAAATTTGGGCAGATCCAGTTTTAAGGTCCGGGCGGACGGGCCCTGACCGACAATAATATCCAAGTGGTAATCCTCCATGGCCGGATAAAGCGTTTCTTCGACAATCTTAGGCAAACGGTGGATTTCATCAATGAAAAAAATATCGCCGGGGTTTAGGTTGGTTAAGATCGAAGCGAGGTCTCCCGCCCTTTCTAGGGCGGGACCAGAAGAAGCGCGGATATTCACGTTTAACTCTTTGGCGATTAAATGGGCCAGGGTGGTTTTGCCTAAGCCGGGCGGGCCGTAAAGCAAGATGTGCTCGACTGATTCTTTTCTTTTTTTGGCGGCGGATAAAGCCACCCGCAAAGCTTTTTTAATTTTCCCCTGGCCAATAAAAGTGTCCCAAGAATCGACGCGGAGATTGGGAAAAAGCAGTTCCTTTTTATCCATATTATTTTTTGCCTAAATATTTAATCGCAAAACTAATTTTTTGCTCTAGGGGTTGGTTGCTGGGAGCGGCGGCAATGGCGGTGCGGGCTTCGTTTCTACTAAAGCCCAGGCCAACCAGGGCAGAAATGGCATCAGTGGTTTCCGAGGAATCGGCAGACAGGTCAAGCTCAGTTAAACTGCCAAGCTTTGACTTAAGTTCAATGATAATTTTCTGGGCGTTTTTGCGGCCAAGGCGGGGTACGGTAGTGAAAAAGTCCACATCCCCTTTAGAGACAGCTTGAGTAATCGCCTCAACGCCTTTGTCCATAACATTAATACCGGTTTTGGGGCCAATGCCGGGAACACTAATCAGCAGTTTAAATAATTGAAGTTCTTCTTTAGAAACAAAGCCATAGAGATCTAAAGCGTCGTCTTTAACGTGGGTGTGAATAAATAAGGTTGATGGCAGAGGGTGGTTGGGTTTGGGGTTAAAAAATACTTTATAACCCACTCCATTAACATCTAAAATAATTGAGTCCGGGGTAAAAGCCTCCGGCTTGCCGGTAAGTTTAGCGATCATAGCTTATTTTAGCTTATTTTTGAGCTGATAGGAAAAGACGTGGGTTAAGGCGACGGCCAGGGCGTCGGCGGCATCGTCGGGCTGAGGAATAAATTCGAGTTTTAAAATATTTTTAGTCATCTGCTGGACCTGGTTTTTATCGGCGCGGCCGTAGCCGGTAACCGCAGATTTTACCTGAAGCGGGGTGTAGGAAAACACCGGAAAACTTAAAAGTTCGCTGGCAACCAAGATAACTCCCCTGGCCTGGCTGACCTTAATGACGGTTTTTTGATTTTTAAAGAAAAACAGGTCTTCAACGGCGACGGCATCAGGATGGAATTTTTTTAAGAGTTTGGTAAAGCCCTGAAAAAGGCTGAGCAGTCGCTGGGATTCCGGCAAGGTTGATTTGGTTTCCAGACAGCCATACTCCCCAACTGTTTGTTGATTGTTCTTATCAATAATAGTCCCCCAGCCTAACCGGGCAGTCCCCGGATCAACACCTAAAATGAGCATAAGGTAATTATAAGTGTTAAAATATAAGAAATGAAGCTTAAAAAAGAGGCGGAAATGCAAAAAGTATTTATAAAAGGCCACCTTTTTCCTGAGGCTGACACATCTGCCGTTCATGTTAAAAAAATTTTATTGGATCTAGGCGTTATTTGTAATATGAATATTTTCTTTGGACCAATTGTCAAATCTCCTGATTTATATGATCAAGAAACTTGGGAACGTTTAGGTAAAAGGCCCCCAGATGATATAAATGCAGTGGTGATGTGGGACGATTCGGGAGTGCAAATGTATATTTTCCCCAGCAAAGACAATTGGTTCACTTTAGATATTTACAGTTGCAAGAAATTCAATGCTGGTAAAGTATTAAGTTTTGTTTATAAAGAATTGGGTGTTGATGATATGGAATTCTC
This sequence comes from uncultured Pseudomonadales bacterium, assembly GCA_964507605.1. Lineage (GTDB taxonomy): Bacteria > Patescibacteriota > Microgenomatia > UBA1400 > CG1-02-47-37 > CAZYUF01. The sequence continues at coordinate 2,398 of CAZDQA010000086.1, forward strand.
AACTCAAACAGCAAATAATTTTTCACCATGGCAACCTTACCCCAACAACACAAAGAAGTAGAAACTGGTGGCCAAGAAGAGATTTTGCAAGAAATTGTCAGAATTTCTGAGCTGGATACCAATAATCCAGACGTAGTCATTCTGTCAGGATTAAAATTGCACAATTTGGCCACACAGGCCGCATCCGATAACCTGGGTGATTATCTGGTTCAAAGCCTTGGGTTGGAACGAATTAAAAGACTTCAAGATTTTTCTTTATTTTTTGAAATAACCCTCGATAA
>CAZDQA010000087.1:0-2599 GCA_964507605.1 uncultured Pseudomonadales bacterium
TTGTCGTCTTAGGTTCAAATGACCGTTTTGGGGAAATCAGTCAATTAATTGACTGGGTTTTTGCCAATTTTAGTTGGCAGGAGCTATCTCCAGCCACTCATTAGTGATTGCCTGGACATAACCATAAAAACCATTATCACCTTCAAAGACAATGATCGGCAGTAAAAATCCGTTCGAACTTTCCCCATCATAATAAGCTAAATAAATCCGCCTAATGGCAATCACGCCGCCGGCATTTTCTCCGATGCTGGCAATAAAGCCCTGTCTGGTTTGCAACTCTCTCCAGGCCTGGCTGGCCGTTTTAATCGGATAAGTCCCGGACTGTTCCCAGTCCACCGGAAAATAATTGTACTCGGCTTGAATAATCTGCTTTTCTGACTCCCTGGAGCCGGAAAAAATAATTCTGACGATCCCTCTTTCCGGATCTGGAGTCAAAACTTGATTTTCTTCAATATTTGCTCTGAATAAATCAACCTGGACAAAATCCGCTTCTGATAAACTGATCGCTTTTTGATATTGGCCCGCGCTAAAGGTGAGGTAAGTAATTTCCGCCCGGGTTTGATTTAACTCGTCGTTAATTAAGCCAATTTGCCTTAAATAATTTTTGGCCTGAGCTACGGTTTGTTCTTTACCGGGCAGCTGTTTGTCAGACAAAATGGTTGGGTCAGCCTGCCAGTTTCTTTTTAAAGAAAATGAACCGTTAATAATATCCATTTCTAAAACACTGGGTAAAAATTCTTCACTTTCCCAACGGTAACGTCTTTCGGTAATTTCTTTAGGGGAATTAGTAAAATTCATTTTTTTTGCCGTTTGTTTGGCTTGATCCAAAGCCATAAAGCTGGATCTAAACGTGGGCATTAAATAGACAGTCGCTTTATCACCCAGATTTGGCGTTCCTCCGCTCGGCGTTTCCAGCCTTAAGGTTAATTCCGGATGCAGTTTTTCCGGGAATATTAATGCCGGCAATTTACCAAATGTGACCGTCGCCGGTGGCGGCGGGGGTGGTTTCACTACCTTTAAATAAGTATTAAAAACAAACAATCCAAACTTAAAGATTAAAAAAATTGCTGCTCCTGCCGCTGAAATTTTAATCAGCTTCTTGGTAGCCGCCGCTGTTTCGGTTAAAGTGGCCATACTTTGAGTATATCTTTTATCTCTGATACAATTCAAGCCATATGGTCAGAGTTCGTTTTGCCCCCAGTCCTACCGGCATTCCTCATATTGGCAATACCCGCACGGCTTTATTTAATTATTTATTCGCCCGCCACCATTCCGGTAAATTTATTCTGCGCATCGAAGATACAGACAGGGCCCGTTTAGTGTCGGGCAGTCTGGAAAAAATTTTAGAAATATTAAAAATTGTCGGCATTCACTGGGATGAAGGCCCCTATATTCAATCAGAACGGTTAGATATTTATAAAAAATACGCTTTAGAGTTGGTCAAAAAGGGTGCTGCCTATCGTTGTTATTGTTCTCCGGAGCGGTTGAAAACTTTACGCGGGCACGGTTACGACCGCCACTGCTTAAACTTGCCGCTCCAAAGAAAACCATTCGTCATCCGCTTAAAAGTGCCGCAAACCGGGGACACCGGCTGGCAGGATTTAATTCAAAAAAAGATTGTCTTTAAAAATCAACTTTTGGATGACCAAGTATTATTAAAGTCCGATGGTTTTCCCACCTATCATTTAGCCGTAGTAGTTGATGACCATTTAATGAAAATTTCCCATATTTTGCGCGGGTCGGAATGGATTTCTTCCACCCCCAAGCATATCTTGCTTTACCAGGCCTTTGGTTGGTCAATGCCTCAATTTGGCCATTTTCCGGTCATTCTCGGCCCGGATAAAGCTAAGTTGTCCAAACGTCACGGGGCGAAAAGCATTCTCGATTATTGCCGGGAAGGTTATTTACCTCAAGCTTTAAATACTTTTATGGCTTATTTAGGCTGGTCTTATCAGGATAATTCTCAAATTTTATCTATGGAAGAGTTAATAAAACTGTTTGACATAAAAAAAATACATCAAACCAATGCGATTTTTGATTTACAAAAATTAAACTACTTTAATGCTAAATTAATTCGGCAACTGTCGGTTGATAAACTACTTCAATTAATTAAACCGTACTTGAAATTGAAGATGAGCGAGGATCGATTAGCTAAAATTATTCCTTTAATTCAGGAAAGACTGGTAAAATTAGGAGAAGTCAACGACTTGATTGAGTATTTTGCGGTCCAGCCAAAAACCGACACGAAAGCAATATTGCTTGAATCGAAAATGTCCGCCGCCGGGACAAAAAAATATTTACAGCAGGTAAGTCAAGTAGTGGACAGCCTTTCTGATTGGTCGGCAACAGCCCTGGAAGAAAAGCTTCATAATTTGCAAACCAGCTTGGGCTTAAAACCCCGGCCGGCGTTTATGACCATCAGATTGGCGGTAACCGGCCGGCCGGCCACGCCGCCATTATTCGACGTTTTGTCCATCCTGGGAAAAAATGAAGTAGTTAAGCGCCTAACTTATGTCCAAAAAACTCTTGGCTAGCGCCGGCTTGACCGGTATTTTACTTTTAACCGGCAGCAGTCAAAAACTTCAAGCCTTGCCGGAAA
>CAZDQA010000088.1:0-2438 GCA_964507605.1 uncultured Pseudomonadales bacterium
TACAATCAGCTTCAATGACCGAGTCGCCGACATAATTGGCATGAAAATTATTATTAGGACCAACATAGCTTCTGACAATTTCTGATTTGTAACCGACCACGCTGCCGGTTTCGATAAGGGAGTTCCTAACCAAGGCGTGGTCACCGATAATCACCCGCTCGCCTAGATAAACCGGGCCTTTAATGACTGCGTAAGGCATAATCTGGACACCGGCTTGGATTTGGACCGGCCCTTCAATGACACTAGTTTTATGTATTTGGGCGCTGGGATGAGTTTGGGGCTTGAGCTCATGATTAAGAATAATCTGGGTCATATCTAATATCTGCCAAGGATATTTTAAAGGCTGAAAATATCCGGAAGCTTTAAATAAAGCCCCCGGCTGAGTTTTAAGCAGTTGATTTAAAGCCTGTTCATAAAGATCGTCCTGGTTAGATTTAATCGATTCTAAAACAGCCATAAACTCCTCAATTTTAGGAAAATAGTCCAGCACCAACTTCAGCCATTGGCTCGGCGGTTTCCCCTCCGGCTTTTCCACAACCTTCAAGGTTGGACCTTGTAGGTCGAAATATCCACCTGGTGAATTATTTTTACTCTTATAACCGGTTAAAATTATCTGATCAGGACTCTTCTTTACTTGTTGATTAAACTGTTTAATAATTTTCGGGTCGATTAAATCATCTCCGTTAACCACTACTGTTGGCCCTACAAGGACGGACCTTGCAGCTAAAACAGCGCCGGCCATACCGTTAGGTTCAGGTTGAATAACAGTAGGATAGGCCTTTAATTTATCTTGGTCTTTGGGGCTAACGACTACCAAAAATTTATTAATCCCGACTGCTTTTAAGTTGTGAATGACCCGGTCCAGCAGAGTTTGACCGCCAAAAGGAATCAAGGGTTTGCTGGTCACAATCGGCTTAATCCGTTTGCCGGCGCCGGCGGCTAAAATTAATGCCTGCATAATTTTAAAGCTTTCCTGACTGCTTGATATTCTGACCAAGGATACTCTATTTTACCAAAACATATGGATTTTTCATGGGCTTTGCCAAAAAGAGCCACGGTATCGCCTGGTTGGGCGAGTTTAATGGCAAAGTTAATGGCTTGCTGGCGGTCAGGTTGGCAATAAACTTGGCGCTTATTTTTAATGCCTGATTTAATCTGCTTGATAATTTCTTCCGGGTCTTCTGTGCGCGGATCTTCACTGGTCAAAACCGTAATATCCGCCAATCTGGAGGAAATTTCTCCCATCATCGGCCGCTTTAACCGATCACGCAATCCGGCACAACCAAAAACACTAATGAGTCGACCGCGGGTTTTTGGGCGCAGAAACTGCAAAGCTTTTTCTAAAGCATCGGGTTTGTGGGCAAAGTCAATGACGACATTAAACGGCTTGGTTTGAACAAACTCCATCCGGCCGGGAACACCGGGAAATGTCTTAATGGCTTTATCAATCACTTTCTGCTGGATGCCCATCTTTCTAGCAATCGCCGAGGCAGCGTTGATATTAGCCTTAACAAAATCGTCAGCCGGCGGGAACTCAACCTTGACTTTGGACATTTTCAACAGTTTCAGTTTAGCCTGCCGGTAACGGGCAAAAGTCTTATGGTAATCCAGATGCTCATGGGTAATGTTAGTGATCAGACCATACTTAAACTTAATCCCCCAATTCCGGTATTGATCTAAACCATGAGAAGTCACTTCTAACACCAGGTATTTTGCTCCTTTATTAACTAACTGCCGCAACATTTTCTGGAGGACAAACGGGTCGGGATTGGTCACATGCAGACCAGGGGCAGAAACCGTGGAAATAAGCTCGACTTTAAAACCGGCTTGTTTGAGTAAATGATAAATTAAATGGGCGGTGCTGGTTTTACCTGATGTGCCGGTAATGCCGATGACGGTCAGTTTTCTCCCGGGAAAGCCGTAAACGATGTTCGCCAAAACCGCCTGCGGCAGATGCCAAAAAAGGTTAATTATCTTCTGCGGGATTAGTCTTTTTAAACCCATCTTTATATTTTACTCTATTGGTACAATGTTGAAGTGATTTAAAAGGTCCTGGGCAATCGAAAACCATAACGGGGCGGCAGTTTCTGAGGCCCACTGGGAAGATTGCGGTTCTTTTAAGGTCACCAACATGGCAAACTTGGGATGATCAGCCGGAGCAAAACCAATAAACGAGGCATTGGTTTTCTTTTCCGCATATTTACCGCCCACGGCTACCTGGGCAGTCCCGGTCTTGCCGGCAATCTGATAACCTTTGACGCTGGCCCATTGAGCTTCGCCGGATTTGGCGGCCGACACCATCATGTTGGTGACAATTTTAGCCGTTTTCGGAGAGATCACAGTTTGTTTAATTTTAGTCGGGATAGTTCTTTCCAGGCCATCGCCAATGACTTTATTAACTAATTTGGGAGTGACTAGTTGCCCGCCATTAGCAATTG
>CAZDQA010000089.1:0-455 GCA_964507605.1 uncultured Pseudomonadales bacterium
AAAACCGGGAAGCTACTGGGGTTTCAGGACACAGTCACCAGGAAAAGAATCCACGGAGTCCGCCAGCTTGCGGAGGAAATGCCGATAAAAGTGTTTGTGTATGATATTTTGTTTTTGGATGGGGAAATGGTGATGGGTAAAAGTTTTAGAGAAAGAAGAAAGATGCTGGAAAAAGTGATGCGGCCCCCCTTCGCCAAGGCTTCTGAGGGGTTGGTCCTGGCGGACCAAGAAATAGTTTCGGATGTTAAGAGATTAAGAGAACTGATGACCAAGTATTTAAAGATGGGATTGGAGGGGGTGATGTGCAAAAAATTAACCACGGCTTATCAGGCCGGGGCAAGGAATTTTAACTGGGTGAAGCTGAAAAAAGCCACCGAGGGAGATTTGACTGATACGATTGATTGCGTGGTTAATTTTTAGCACATCACCCCAACAAACCAAACACACCCAACACA
>CAZDQA010000089.1:465-2410 GCA_964507605.1 uncultured Pseudomonadales bacterium
GCGGACGGGGTTTGGGGTGGGAGCGTTTCTTGTTGGGGTTACCGACGGAGAAAAAATCGGCAGCATAGCGAAAATCGGTACAGGTTTGACTGATGAACAGTGGAAGGAATTAGCAGCTAGAATGAAGCAGTTAGCAGTTAGCAGTAAACCACAAGAATATTTAGTAGATAAAAATCTTGATTGTGATAAATGGGCCAGACCGGAATTGGTGACCGAGATTTTGGCAGATGAGATTACCAAAAGTCCGATCCATGCTTTTGGTTTGGCTTTGCGCTTCCCGCGGTTGGTCAATTTCCGGGATGATAAAAGCGTAGCCGAGGCAACCACCAGGAAAGAACTGGAGAGATTGTTTAGGCTGCAAAACACGGCTTGACAAAATGTACATAATATTGTACATTTTAAATATATGAATACAATTGCTTTATCTGATTTACGGACTAATTTACCGACTGTGATTGATAAAATTGCTGACGGACTTGATCGATTAATTGTGACTGTTTCCGGCAAACCGAAGGCGATTTTAATGAGCCTGGAGGAAGCGGAAATAATTGATGAAACCGCAGAAATTTTGTCAGTTCCCGGAGCATTGAAGGAAATTAAAGAAGGTTGGAAAGAGGCCAGGCAAGGCAAAGGGACCCCATTGAGAGATTTGTTGTGAATTTATGCCAAATTTTGAGGTTATTTTAACTAAGAAAGCGCAGAAAAATCTCAAGAAAATTCCTTTAAAAGATCAAAGCAGAATTAAACATAAATTATTGTATTTGGAGAAAAAGCCCTATTCGGAGAAAAAATTGGGTGGGGAATTAGACGGACTTTATGCTTTTCGGATTTGGCCTTATCGGGCAATATATTGGATTGAAGGTAAAACTGTTTGGGTGGTAAAAGTTGAGCACCGGCAGGGAGCGTATCGCTAGCCTCAGCGGCTTAAACCCATAATACTTGACTTTAGGGAAAATCTATCTAGAATAAGGGAAACTTTCAATAAAATTAGTAATTATGATTACTATAGAAACAGTTAATTTTGGGGTACACGAAATTGATGCGGCAGTAAAAGGTTTTGCCTTAGCGGCGCCATACCTTGCGGCAGTGATTTTACAGTTTAAAGACAATATCAGAATTTTAAGCGCAGAAGTGATTGGTAAAAAGAGAAGTGAGGAAGAAGAGGAAGATCCGGGATTGCTGATAACCAAAGTTGGCAATGGAAAACAGGAAATAATTGCGCCGGATGACAGTCTGACTGAAATAATCTTCCAGAGAGACTATGACAGGCATCCGAGAACAATATATGTAGAATGTGAGCATGACGGCGTAAGTAATTTTGTTACTGAAGGCAAGGTTAATGAAAGAATTTGGGATAAATTTCGATTTGTGGGAATACTCGGAGGCGTGCAAGCAAAGGCAAAATCAAATTACTTTTAATGATGGTTGTTGTTTTGGAGAAGAGCGAACATTTGAGCTTCGAGCCGGTAGGCTTGTTTTTTGTCCGGGGCAATAATAGTGTAAATCAATTCTTTTTTGGATAAGTTGTTTTCCGAGTTAATGATGAGACCTTGTTTGGTTCGGGGGGAGTAAAGCAAGGGTTTGAGGTGATTAAGGAGATTGTCAAAGACACAGAGCTTACTTTTGGCTATTTTAAGACGGGAGCGGTTTAGAGTGTAGGCATCTTCAATAAAGTCTTTACCGATAAGTTTTTGGGCAATTAAGGCAATGTCGGTACCGCCGGTGTTGCGGGTGTTGGACTCGGAGACAAAGATCTGGCCGCCTTTGGAAAGAATGAAGTCAATATCAAAACGGCCGCGGTAGCCGGCGGCGGCATATTGTTCAGCAATGTAATAGCCGGTGTCGGAAATCCGGGTATCGAGGCGGTCATTTAAAATGTCGTCATTAATATCCTGGCCGTAAAATTCGCCATTGGGGGTTACCTTGGTGATACAGGTAAAGAAGA
>CAZDQA010000090.1:0-2409 GCA_964507605.1 uncultured Pseudomonadales bacterium
TGCGCCAAGAACAGTCTTTTTTAAACCGGGGATTATAAGCATCTTGGTGATGCGGGCAATAAAAAATTGCGTCTATCACCGCTCCTTGGGTTGATAATTCTTTGATTAAATGTTGGTTAAAGGCTTCCACTTGCTCTAGTTGGCATAAGTTTCTGGCGACAACGGCGGCATTATGCACCACTAACACCGGAATGTGCTGAAGATTTAACTTTTTAATCGCCCGGGCAGCGGCCGGGATTAATTTAAAATCCTGAAGTTTACAGACAAAATCTGTTTCAGTATTGATCACACCGTCGCGGTCAAAGAAAACCGCCCAGTCTTTTTGCGGTTGAAAACCAGGACGGATATAAACTGAATGGCCATCAATCATCATTGACTGTCACCTTAACCCCTTCAAAATCAAAGTTAAAGTCAATTAATTTAACTCTTTGATTAATTAAAGCATTAATGGCTGCAGGCTTTTTTTCCGGCGGAATAATAAAAAACATGTTGCCGGCGCCGCCGGAGCCGGAAATCTTGCCGCCATAAGCTCCATGAGCAATCGCTAGATCATAAAGCTGATTAATTTTAGAGTTGGAAACTTGAGGATTGGAGATTTTTTTATCTTCCCAGGCTTGGTGTAAAATTTTTCCTAAAGCCGGCCAGTCGGCAGATTGCAGGGCTTTAACAGCCGGAGCAACAGCTGATTTTAAGTTAATTAAGGCTTGAAGTTTATTTTTCTCAGACATGCCGGAAATCAAGGTTTTTTGCTGATGACCGGAGTGGCGATCACCGCCAAGATAGATCATAAAAATGTTTTCCTTTAAGGCTTTAAAGCTTAATTTGTCCAGTTTAACGGGTTCAACCTTAACCTTGTTGCCAGGACCAAAATGCATCAGATTAAGGCCGCCGAGAGCGGCGGCCAGAGAATCCTGTTTACCGCCTGGCCAACCCAGTTCTTTGATTTCCAGTTGGGCGGCCAATAAACCAATATCTAAAGGAGTCAGTTTGGTATTTAACCAAGCATTAAAAGCGGCAATAATGGCCACGGCCGCTGAACCGGAACGGCCCAAACCTAAAGGAGAGTGTTGGGGACCGGTAACGGTTAAAGTAAACCCAGAACTAATTTGCGGTTTAAAAAAATTAAGAATGGCGTAAATTAAATCAAACTTTGGGTCTTGATGATATTGGAAACCGTAAATTTGATTAATTAGCCGGGATTCGCCCAAGGCTTCCAATTTTAACTGTGAATTTTGATGAGGAATTAAAACGGCGTGGTGATAAAGATCGATGGCTAAGTTAATGACCTGACCGCCATGTTGGAAAGCAAAGGGGTCAACATCAGTGCCACCGCCCACTAAGCTGATCCGGCACGGAGCACTACTTATAATTTTCATGGTTTAATTGGAGTAATCCTTAGTCCCCGATTGCCAAATAAGATTTCTTCCATGACGTCGCACATGGCATGAAAGGCGGCGACATGACCCTGCTGAATAAAGGTGACGTCGGTGGCAGGAATATTGATGACAATATCGGCCAAGAGGGCGATTTTACCACCTGTTTTTGAAGACCCTTGACCCGTAAAAGCAATTGATTTAATTCCCCGTTTTTTGGTCAACTCAAAAGCTTTAACCACATTGACAGAATTGCCGGAAGTCGATAAACCGATTAACAGATCTTTTGTTTGGACCAAAGCTTCCAGCTGACGGGAAAAAATATAGTCAAAGCCCAGATCGTTGGCAATCGCGGTAATCACCGAAGCATCTGTTGTCAACGTATGGGCAGATAAGGGAAAGCGGTATTCAAAATTATTGTTTTTTCTGAGCATACACATCAGTTCGTCGCTGATATGCTGGGCGTCGGCGGCCGAACCGCCGTTGCCGCAGGTAAAGACCGTGCCGCCGTTTTTAAAATATGTTTCAATCAAGGCCAGGGAAGCCTGCTGGATTGACGGCCAACAGGTCGTAATCATCTTTTCGTAGACTAAGGCGCTGGTTTTTAAATGGTTTTGGATTTTGGTTTTTGTATCCATAAATTATTTTAGTTCTTTAAGCGCTTGGGCATAACCTTGAGGCGAACCAATGTCGATAAATTTTTGATTAGTCTTAAATAAATTAACTTGGTTTTGTTTAATAAGAATTGGCCAAAGATCTTTCTCCAGAGAATATTTGATCCTTTCTGGAATAAGGTCAAAAATTTTTGGGGAAAAAACATAGACTCCGCAGCTTACTTTCTGATTAACGACCAAGGTTGCCAGCCGACCGCTTTGTTGATGAGCTTGAAAAACCTGTTGATAATCAATATCCAAATAAGTATCACCATTAATCATTAAAAAATCGCTCTTAAAAAATCTTTGGGCGTTTTTTAAACTACCGGCTGTTCCCATCGGCCGGTCATCTTCGGAAAAACAATACTCTTTAAACTCATCCT
>CAZDQA010000091.1:0-2369 GCA_964507605.1 uncultured Pseudomonadales bacterium
AAACAAAACAACTACGCTTTTATTGATAGTCAAAACCTGCATTTAAGTGTTAAAGAGCAAGGGTGGAGTTTGGATTATAGGCGTTTTCGGGTGTATCTTAAAGATAAATATCAAGCGGCTAAGGTTTTTCTGTTTATTGGTTATGTGGCTGGAAATGAAGCTTTGTATACGATGTTTCAGAAAGCCGGTTATATTGTGATATTTAAGCCAACACTAGAGATAAAGAAAGGTAAGAAATACGAGGTGAAAGGTAATGTTGATGCCGAATTAGTATTGCATACAATGATTGAATGGCCAAATTTTGACAAAGCGATTATAGTTTCCGGCGACGGCGATTTTCACTGTTTAATCGAATACTTAGAGCAAAAAAAGAAAATTCTTAAGTTGGTGGCGCCGACGAGAAAAAGTTTTTCTTCGCTGTTACGGAAATTTGGCCAATATGTTATTTTCGTGGAGGATCTAAAAAAGAAGCTTAAAAAAACTAGCGCGAGGTATTAACCTTCGGACGAACCTTAGGTGTTCCTCGCATCGTGATAATAATAAAATAGCAAATAGCTTAAAAATTGTCAAGTATGAAAGCAATAATTGAGCAAGCGATTAAGAAGGTTTTGAAAGAACGGGGGATAAAACCTGTTAAGTTTATGGTTGAGCACCCGGAAAATATGAGTTGGGGGGATTACTCAACTAATGTAGGGATAATTACCCATAAGGCCAAAGAAATTTGTGCTGCACTAAAGACCGAAGAAAACATGAAAAAACTGGCTTCAAATATTGAAGTCGCTGGGGCTGGTTTTATTAATATATCAATCCAATCAGAGGCTCTTATCACTCTAACTAATAAAGTGCTAAAGGGCGATTGGGAAAAACCACTAAAAGGGAAGAGAATTATAGTGGAGTTTACTGACCCGAACCCGTTTAAAGAGTTTCACATCGGCCACCTGTTTTCCAATATCGTCGGTGAGTCATTGACCAGATTATTTATCAGCCAGGGAGCAGAAGTCAAAAGAGCTTGTTATCAAGGTGATGTCGGTATGCATGTGGCAAAAGCCGTCTGGGGAATGAAGAAAAAAAACTGGAGCACGGTGATAAAAAAGCCATTGGCAGACAGAATTAAATTTATGGGCCAGGCTTACGCTTTAGGCGCCACTGCTTATGAAGAGGACGAGGCCGCGAAAAAAGGAATCGTGGAATTAAACAAAAAGATTTACGCCTTGGATGAGTCAATCAAACAGCTTTACGAAACCGGCCGGGCTTGGAGCCTGGAGTATTTTGCCACGCTTTACCGGAGATTGGGCACCAAGTTTGATTATTATTTTTTCGAGCGGGAAGTGGGGAAAATCGGCCTAAAATTAGTCAAAGAGTGTTTTAAAAAAGGCGTTTTTGTTAAAAGTCAGGGCGCAGTGATTTTCCCCGGAAAAAAATACGGCCTGCACGATCGGGTGTTTATCAACAAATTAGGTCTGCCTACTTATGAAGCCAAAGATTTGGGTTTGGCTTTGGCTAAGTTTGAAAAATATCCTTATGATCAGTCAGTGATTGTTACCGGCAACGAGATTAACGAATATTTTAAAGTGGTGTTGACGGCGCTGGAGAAAATCAATCCGGATTTGCGGCGGAAAACGAAGCACCTCGGCCACGGCATGGTCCGCCTGCCCGAAGGCAAGATGTCCTCCAGAACAGGCAAAGTTTTAACCGGCGAGTGGCTCTTGGACGAGGCGAAGCAAAAGATAAAAACCGCTTTTAAATCTTCCGAAGCAGTTGCCGAAGCTGTGGCGGTGGCGGCAGTGAAATACGCCTTATTGAAAACCGGTATCGGTCAGGATGTAATCTTTGATTTTGCCAAATCGATTAGTTTTGAGGGGAATTCCGGGCCGTACCTGCAGTATACGCACGCGAGAGCACATTCTGTGCTCGCAAAATCGAAGATCCAACAAGGTCCGGCCTTGCCTGACGGCAAGAACGGACCTTTAAATCAGGAAGAAGAAATTCTTCTGCGGACCCTTTGCCGCTATGAGGAAGTAGTGATGGAGGCGGCGGAAAATCTGGCGCCCAACAAAATCGCCGAGTTCTTGTATGATTTAGCCCAAAAATTCAACAGCTTTTACAATAAACACCGGGTGATTGGTTCAGGCCAAGCCGAGCCTTTCCGTTTATGGCTGACGCACGCCACAGCAGAGATTGTAAAGGAGGGATTAGGTTTGTTAGGGATTAAAGCACCGAAGAAGATGTAAAATCAGCCCAGTCTGTGTTATGATTTAGGTGTATGTTACTACGGGTTGAGCCAACTTTGTTGGCGACGATTCAGCAATATCAGCCTAAAAAAGCGATCATCTTCGGTTCATGGGCAAGGGGGACGGCCGATGCCGCTA
>CAZDQA010000092.1:0-2329 GCA_964507605.1 uncultured Pseudomonadales bacterium
GTTTGATCGGAGTTAAGCTTGGCAATTAACTGACGGGGCAAGTAAAAAGGTTTAAGAATCACAAAGCGGTAAAAATTGTTGGGAATTAAATTGTAAAGCGGAACAGGCCGGCTTTGGCCGGAAACAACAGCCAAAGGCAGCTTAATTTGCAGCTGGTTATCAGTATCGTAAACTAATAACTGAAAATCGGCAGCGGAAACCGATTTTTTAAATAATAATTTAACTTTAGCGATTAAGGTCGGCGGCGGCACAACCGCAATCTCCGATGAAAATTTTTCTCCAAAAACTTCTTCTTTATATTTTAATTGAAAACCAAGCTGATACCGGTTATGAACAGCCGGCGTGATTAAATCTATAGTAAATTCAGCGGTTTGACCGGGTTCGGTCGCCGACAGAGAGTTAGCTTTGATTAAATCAGCGGGGAAGCTGCCGCTGAGGGCTAAAGAAAAATCGGCGGGATTCCAAATCGATTGGCCGCTGTTTTTAAATTGCAGTTTAAATTGATAATGAGAACTGTCAACTAAAGATTGGGGTATGTCCGCTTTAATTAATTGGCTCGCATGGATTTGCATTGGCCGGCCGGATATTTTGGCTAAGGAGACAACCCGGTAGTAATGGAGGTAAAATTCTTGGGACTGAGGAATTTGCCAGGAAAACTGGCTGAAGGGATTATCAGGATAATTTAAAATAAAAGGGGTGACGGCAACTAAGTTGGGTTGAGTCCAAATTTGGGTAAAAGCCCGGGCGAAAGACTCGGTTAAATCGCCAGTGGTATTGACCCAGCCTGTTTCGGTAATAAACACCGGTAAGTTTTCCGGTAAACCAAAGCGGCCCAGGTAGTTAATTTCCGCCAGATAGCTGCGGATGCTGCCCAAGCCTGTACCAGTGACCGGACCGGAAAAAGCGGGGTTGGGGTAACTGTGCGAATTCCAGCCGTCGAACAATTGAAACACTTCAGGGTCAGCCAGATACATTTGCCGCCAGTATTCGCTTGCCGCGATTGTGTCTTTAGAATTGGGCGCGGCCGCGTCCAGACCGGCGGGAAGAATGAAAAAATCAGCGGACGCGGCTTTGAGTTTGCCGTGAAACTCTTTGACAATGGCGGCGTATTCATGGGGTTTTAACTCATTACCCCATTCTTGAGCGTGATTGGGTTCGTTGAATAAAACCACGTAGCGATTTTGGATGACCCAGTTGAGGGAGTTTAAGAATTCCACTGTTCGATCGGTGTCTTCGCTTTTCGGTTTAACCCAGTGCGAGTTTTCCGGAATGGTCGCCAACCTGACAATGGGAATTAGGTGGCGCCGGCGCATTTCGTCAAACATGGTTTGCCATTTTGCTTGATTCAAATCATTTAGCCGCAACACCACCGTGACATAACCCCAGTCGCCGCCTTGGGTATTAACTAAGTTAGCCGCCCCTGTTAAGTCTTCCGGTTCTAAAACGTGAATTCCAAACCGGTTATTGGGAACGGCCAGAGGATCAACGATCGCTAAAACCGGTTGAGCGGCTAAAAATAAAAAGCTAAAGATAATAAACAGGAGTTTAAATTTAAACATCGGGGTAATAGTTTAACACAAATAAGTTAAATCAATGAAGTCGGGGGCTGATTCAAAGGCTGGGTGATTGGCCCGAGGGGAATTTTATCATCCGGGTCATCAACAAACAAAACAATTACTTTGCCTTTGGTGCGCCGGGGATAAAAACCCAGATCAAACATTACCTGGGGCGAGCCGCCGAATTGTTTGCCGGTGTATTTAGCCGGACCGGCATCAGCGATAACGGCCACGACCGCTGAACCATTATCAGGATTAATTACCAGCACTTTCCGATATTGATACCAGCGGTATAACTTACCCAGCCTGTCTTCCCAATCCGGTAAATATAATGTCTGAACAGCTAAATAGTATTTTTCTTTTTGAGCCAAATTGGCAGTTAACAGATTTTTTGAAGGCGCAAAATAACCCCAAGCGCCTTTGCCGGGAGCCAGGCCGGCCTGGGGAAAGTTGCGGCCGGAAAGATCATCCCCGGGAAATCGCTTTAAATACTGTTCTAAGCCCATCAAACCGATTTGATGATTGAGACGATTGCCCTCCAGTTCGACTACGGCTTTAATGCCTAAGGTTGATTGAATCAAATCGGATAAAGATTGCTCTTCGGTATTAGTTAAAACCCTGGTAGTGGCCGGTAAAGACTTTTTTAATAATTTTTTAATAATTTTTTCTAACTCCTCTTTGGTAATTAAACCCAAGGGCAGTCTTTGTTCCGGCGCTTTTTCCGGCAAGGCTTGAAGTTTTTGACTGCTGCCGGTTAAAAGTAAAATACCGGT
>CAZDQA010000093.1:0-2306 GCA_964507605.1 uncultured Pseudomonadales bacterium
TTAATCGCCGCCTTAATGATTATTGGTTTTGCGATTGTGATTTGGTTTATTACCCGGAAAAAGCCGGATACCACTTTGCTGGAATGGGCGAAAACCACCCAAAGAGACATTAAAGATTTACAAACAGTCCTTTCCAGTTCTTTACAAACCTCCAGTCGGCATTTGGTTGATACCCTTCAACAGTCATCCAACACCTTAAATAAGCGCTTGGATAAAGCCGCTGAAGTGATTTCCGGCTTGCAAAAAGAAGCCGGGGAGTTCACTGAAGTTTCCCGCTCCATGAAAGAATTAAACGAATTTTTACGCTCGCCTAAATTAAGAGGCAATATTGGCGAACAGGTTTTAAAAGACTTAATTTCTCAGATGTTTCCTAAAAAATCTTTTCACCTTCAGTACAGTTTTAAATCCGGTGACAAGGTTGATGCTGCCATTCAAACCGACGCCGGTATTTTACCCATCGATTCCAAATTTCCTATGGAAAACTTTCAAAGAATTGTTAAAGCCAAAGATAAAGCCGAACAAGTTATTGCCCGCAAAGCTTTTAGCCTCGATGTTAAAAAACACATTAAATCTATTTCTCAAAAATATATCTTGCCGGAAGAAGGCACTATGGATTTTGCCCTGATGTATGTTCCTTCCGAGGCAGTTTATTACGAGCTGGTTAATTTAACCGAATTGATGGATTTTGCCAAAACCAACCGGATTTTTCCGGTCTCTCCCTCAACTCTTTACGCTCATTTACAAATGATCCTTTTATCCTTTGAAGGCAAAAAAATTGAACGCAAATCCCGGGAAATTTTTAGTCTGCTTCGGGCCATTAAAACCGATTATGACAAAGTTGATGAAAAACTTTCCACTTTAGGCAGTCATATTGGCAATGCCTACAACAAGTTTGCCGAAGTCTCCAGCTCTTATAACCGTATCGGCCAAAAACTTAACAGCAGCCAGGAACTTGTCCCGGATGACGACACCCCCAAACTGACATGAAACTTAATTCAGCTCAACAACTAGCCGTCGATACTATCGAAGGTCCGGTCATGGTCATTGCCGGTCCGGGCACGGGGAAAACCCAGATTATTGCCGAGCGGATCGCCAATATCTTAAAAAAAACCGATACGGCCCCTGACTCAATTTTGGCCCTGACTTTTACCGAATCCGGCGCCAAAGCCATGCGCGAGCGGTTAATCGCCGCCATCGGCCCCACCGCTTACTATGTCAATATTTCTACCTTTCACGCTTTTTGTTCGCAGGTGATTCAGGAATTCCCTGATCGATTTTCTCTGGCCGCCGCCGAGCCGTTGGCCGAGCTGGAACGGGTGGAAATCTTTCACAAAATTATTGACTCCCACCAGTTTGATTATTTAAAGCCGGCCAATCTGCCGTATTATTACACCGGCGCCTTAATCAAAGCGATTCAGGACCTCAAACGCGAAGCCGTTACCCCGCCGGCCTTAAAAGAGATTTTGAACCAAACCCACCCAAAAACTAAAGAAGAAAAATATCTTTTGGCTAAAAACTTGGAGCTACAGCAGATTTACCAGCATTACCAGAAAGCCTTAAATGACCGGGGTCGTTATGACTTTGAAGACATGATTAATTTTGTGGTTGAAGCCTTTAGCCGCGACGAATCTTTATTACGAACCTACCAGGAACGACTGCAGTATTTTTTAATCGATGAATATCAGGATACCAACTCCAGCCAAAATCAGGTGATTGATTTATTGGCTGGTTTTTGGGGACAGAATGCCAATGTTTTTGTAGTTGGAGATCCTTCACAATCAATTTACAGATTTCAAGGCGCCTCATTGGAAAATGCCATTGAATTTACTAAAACTTATCCGCAAGCCAAAGTTATTACCTTAGCCCAAAATTACCGCTCACATCAATTGATATTGGATGCCAGTTTTGAATTAATCCAAAAAAACCGCTTAAAAATCGAAGATATTGTTAAATCCGCCAAGGCCAAACTTAAAGCCCAACCCGGCTTAACTACCCATAAACTTCAAGTAATTAAACTGCCCTCAGAAACAGTCGAGGCCTATTGGGTCGCCCAAAAAATTAAAGAGTTGATTAATGAAGGCACTAAGCCGGAAGCGATCAGCGTGCTTTACCGCCACAACCAGGACGCTGTTGCCTTTAGCCAAATGCTGGTGAAATTAGGCGTACCGGTAGAGATTGAAGGCGGCGGCGATGTTTTAAAAGATCCGGTGATTAATCAGTTATTAACTTTATTAAAAGCCATTGGTTTATCCAGTCAAAGCTTGGAAGATTTAGACCTGTTTACCTTAATGCACTACCCTTGGTTT
>CAZDQA010000094.1:0-2234 GCA_964507605.1 uncultured Pseudomonadales bacterium
ATTTATTTATATATTTAGTTTTTTCATAAACATGATAATCTAACCCGCATTCGCCGATGGCCGCGACCTTTTTGCTTTTAGCCAGGCTTTCCAGCTTATCCATATCGATTTTGTTTTGGCAGTGATGGGGATGAATTCCGACCGAGGCAAACAGGTTTTTATGCTTTTCTGCCAGCTCCACCGCCCGGGCGCTGGTTTCCAAATCCGCCCCGACCACAATCATCTTTTTTACCCCGGCCTTCACTGCCTCATCAGCGATTTTTTCCCAATCTCCCTCAAACGCCTTAAAATTTAAATGGCAATGCGTATCAATATACATACAGCTATTATAGCTTTAGTGTAAAATATGCCCATGACTCAAGGAAAGCCAATTATATATGAACAAGCGCCATGCCAACCCGATGGTTGGATTACCCGCGAACATCAAGAAGAATCTAAAGAAGGATCCTGTTATTGTTCCAAAAATCCAGCTGGTTGTTGTGTTGACGGTTTTGGAATAATTATCCCGAAAAGATTAAAGCCGGAATTTGCCCACCTTGCAGGAAAAGAAACCCAACCAAGTATTTAGTGAAAAGTTCAATGATTTAAATCATTGAACTATAATCTAGGAAACAGCGATTTAATCGGTTTAATTTTTACCCCAGGTTTTATATTTGTCCAACTATCTTTATAAACAGGGTTTTTTTTGAGCAATTTTTCTATGGAGAGCGCTTGGGCAATTTTTATCGCTGTTCCCGGAAGGAAAGCATACAGCTGCCAAGCGAGTTGATGAAGGCTGTCCAAAAGACCATACACAACCCAGTTAATTTCTTTTTGCTTGCCTTTTTTAGCCAATTCCCAAGGCTTGTTCTCGTCAATGTATTTATCAACTGTGTGGATAAATACCCAGATGGCTTCAAGGCTGCGGTGAAATTCATAACTTAGGGCAAATTTATCAATTGACTGCCAGGCCTTTTTCCAATTGTAAACGTGATCATCGATCCGCAGCGGATGGGTGTCAGGATTCTGGTTGATTATAGGCACTTTGCCGCCGCAAAATTTTTCCGCCATGGTTAAAATCCGCGCCGTCAAATTCCCCAAGCCATTAGCCAGATCAGCGTTGTAGACTTCTTTGAATCTTTCGTGGGTAAAATCACCGTCAGATTGGGTCGGAATTTCTTTCAGTAAAAAATACCGGACAGCATCAACGCCGTACTGGTTTAAAATTTCTTCCGGGTCAATAGTATTACCTAAAGATTTGGCCATTTTTTGGCCAGCGGAAGTAATATAACCATGGACTAAAACCGCCTTTGGTAAGGGGAGTCCGGCAGACAACAGCATTGCCGGCCAATAAACCGTGTGGAACCGGTAAATGCCCTTACCGATGACATGCACGTCGGCCGGCCACCATTTGGCCCACAATTTTTGGTCATAGCCCCAACCAACCGCTGTCATATAAATAGTTAAGGCGTCAAACCAGACATACATCACTTGTTTTTCGTCTCCGGGCACCGGAATTCCCCAACCGCCCAATCGCTCTTTTGGCCTTGAAACCGAAAAATCTTCCAAGCCCTGTTTAATAAAACCCAAGGTTTCGTTTTTACGAATTTCCGGGAGCACTTTTAGTTCATCATTTTTGATTAATTCTTCTAAGTTTTTTTGGTACTTTGATAATTTAAAGAAGTAATTTTCTTCTTCAATTAATTCCGGCTCACGATTATGTTCTGGGCACTTGCCGTCCACTAATTCGTTTTTGGTATAAAATTGCTCGCAGCCAACGCAATAAAGCCCGCTGTATTTTTTCTTGTAAATATCGTTATTTTTAAGGCATTTAAGCCACAACTCTTTTACCCCCGGCCAGTGTAATTTCTGATCCGTTGCCCGGCGCCAAACATCAAACCCAACATTTAAATGCTTAGCGTGGCGTAAAAAACTTTCCGTGTTTTTGTCTGCCAATTCTTGCGGTTTTAAACCCTCTTTTTTCGCCGCCTCCAAAATCTTTTGGCCGTTTTCATCTGAGCCAGAAACGCAAAAAACTTCTTTGCCTAAAAGCTTTTGGTATCTTTGAATTACGTCAGTAATGATAAACTCCAGAGAATGCCCAAGGTGTGGAAGTCCGTTGACATAGGGAATTGCTGCCGTAACGTAAAATTTGTCTGCCATAAATAAATTATAGCTATTTATGTAAAGAAATTCCCCTAGTACATTTATCTACAAGCTCCGTTTCCCCACCAAAACCAAACACACCCAACACA
>CAZDQA010000095.1:0-2224 GCA_964507605.1 uncultured Pseudomonadales bacterium
AAACGTTTCCCTGGTTTATTTATTAAAGCCAATAAAAAAAGTCAGCGGTCATGATGATGAAATCAGCGAAGTCAAATGGTTTGTTTTAGATAACCTGCCCTCGGCCAAATCTTTTGCCTTTGACCATTTAGACACCATTAAACTTTACAAATTTACCCTTCAAAAACGCTTCCGCTTGCCTTTTGTAAATATGACCCATAACGACATTGAAAGCTGGGAGGAGACCCTGGATATCATGTCAAATAAAAAACTGGTGAGGAGTATAAGGAGAGGAATTGCTGATTTTAAGGCTGGCAGGTTCATTTCAGAGAATCAACTATTAAAAGAACTAAGATTAACAAAGAAGGGTCGAGCATCGCCAGGGAGTGTATAAGTAAGTTATAATATCAATATATGTCAGGCTTGGGGAAAAACGAAATCGTTCCCAGGGGAAGAAAAGAACTGGGATTTTTAGAAAAAATTGGTTCAATTCTTAAACCAAAGGAAATGGATTTGGCGACCGCACGCGGAATTTTGCAGTTGGTGGTTGGTACGCATCAGAATAGTTGGGAAGGAAATTCTGATTTAAACAAATTGGGGCTCTATTCTATGAAAACGGTCCGAGACGCTTTAAGATTGGTCTCACTTGATACAGTTAAGAGCCATGGGGCTATTTTTGGTGATCACGCTGGTTTTGCTTGTGATGACTACTCAATATCTAAACCTGCAGCACTAGGAATAAGGGTTGAACTTAGTATATGGCCAGCAAATAAGCCGAGCACTGTTAGTATGGAATGGGGGAAACTCTATAATGAGGAAAGAGAGATACAGGATAATTGGATAACAGCCTCAATGCCACTTATTGAGCCCAAAACAACTGTTGACAGGGTTCTTGCCGCGACTTTTGCTGATAGACGTCCGGAGCACAAAATGAAACCAAAAGATACAGAGGAAGTCGTTAGAATTTTAAATATGGATCAAAAATACACAAAAGGTTATAGAAAGCCATTCAATCTAGAAGAATATAGAAATTCCTGGTTGGGACTTAGGTGGTTGACTTACAATCTGCTTAATTGGGATAAAGACTTTAAGTTTCCTGAAGAACTTGGGCCGGCACAGCCTCAATTGACTCAATCTCAATCTAGAAAAGCCTTACCCAGCTCAACTTAAATAGAATAAAATGCGTTTATGAAAGTAATTTTGTGGATGGGGATGTCATTAAACGGCATTATTGCCCGGGAAAATAATGAAGAAGATTTTATTTCTCATGATTGTTGGTTGGCGTGGTTGGAAGCAATAAGAAAACACGGTTGTATGATTTGGGGTCGGAAAACTCATCAAGTGGTTAAAACTTGGCCAAAAGAATATTTTCATGATATCCAAGGCATAAAAACAGTAGTAGTTTCCACACAGCTGGATTTTGAGGTTGGTCCCGGATTCGAATTGGTTAATTCTCCGGAAGCAGCGCTAAAAACATTAGAAAAACAGGGTTTTAAAAGTGTAGTTTTAACTGGCGGATCAACCCTGAATAGTTCTTTTGCTAAAATAAATTTGATCGATGAAGTCATTTTAAATATTGAACCGGTAATTATTGGCAAAGGCATTGCGGTTTTTCACCCGGACTTATTTGATTTACAACTGGAATTTTTGGAGATGAAGCCATCAAAAGGAAAGACAATCCAACTTCATTATCAAGCGAAGAAATAAGTTTATTTTCTTAAAACCAAGTAGCGGTTATTCTCGTCGGCGGTAAAGTCAGCGAGTAACTTTAATTTTAAAGCCTTGATTAAGTCCTGAACTTCTTTTTTGGTAAAACAATGGCAGTAGCGTAAAGCAGTGATGCCTTTTTTCCAATAAAGCAAATAATCATTTTTGGCAATCTTCTTGACGATTTTAGATCGATCAAACTGCCAGGTGGTAAAAACCAGTAACCCGTTTGATTTTAATAATTTTTTAGCGCGCTGCAAAATTTTTAATCGGGCCGCCTGGGTAGGAATATGGTGTAAAACTGCCATTAAGACGATTAGGTCAAACTTGACTTTTAAGCGCCAGGGTTTAGTAATGTCGCGACGCAGGAGACGGGCGTTGGGTAGGGTTTGGCGGGCGCAGTCGAGGAGATACTGATTTTCGTCTAAACCTGTATAATTAATTTTCCTGCTGGCGGACAGCCACTTCCCAAACCTGCCATTCCCGCAGCCCAGGTCGAGTACCTTCAAGGTCTGTCCTCGCAGGTATGCCAGCAGTT
>CAZDQA010000096.1:0-2218 GCA_964507605.1 uncultured Pseudomonadales bacterium
CTGGTTAATTCTTTCTTCTTGCTGCCGTCAACAAAAAACTCTACTTTTTTAATCTCTTTATTCGCCGTTACTTTGGCCTTAAAATCAAACTCATTATTTACCTGGCTTTTATCTCCCGGATCAGTAATCTCCACATAAACTTCATTCGATTCGCCGCAATATTCTTTCGGATACTTATATCTGGCATCATCCTGGCCGTTAATCCAAGCGTCAATCCCTTCCTGCCACCGATTTTTGCCGCCGCCGGCCGGATCATCGGCTTTCAGCACAATAAACTCTTTTTCGTCATAATCACCCTTAGCTACCAACGTCTCCGAGGCCAACTTATCCGCCTGGCCCTTACAAACTTTTAGTTTGGCATGGATCGGATCAAGCCCCACTGGTTCTGTACCTTTAATAAAATACTCGCTTCTTCCCGACCAGCCGTCATGAGCCGCATACCCGGAGATTATATCAACATCAATACTAACAATGTTTTTGGGCACCGCCCAATCCTGGACCGGCTGGCTGGCTAAAGCTTCCTGGATAATTCTTCTCCAAATCGGCGAGGCGCCGGAAACACCGGAGGCCACTGATTTCATCGGTGTATTATCATTATTGCCCACCCAAACTCCGACCATTACTCCTGGCGTCCAACCTACCGCCCAGTTGTCTCTCTGATCATTGGTAGTACCGGTTTTCACCGCCACTGATCGATTGGCAATATTTAATAAACTGTTGGCCCCGAAAGTCATCAAACGGGCTTTGTTATCCGCCAAAATATTGTTAATTAAAAAAGCCTCTTCTTCTGATAAAACTCTCTGCTTCGTTACCGATTTATACTCCTCCAAAGTCTTACCATCAGCATCTTCCACTTTTAAAATACTCACCGGCTCTACTTTAAGTCCGGAATTGGCAAAAGCGCTGTATGCCGCCACCATATCAATCAGCCGGACTTCACCGCCGCCCAAAGTGACTGATAAACCAAACCGGTTAACATTAGCATTGGTTGGTTCTAGCGTGGTAAATCCCATTTCATAAGCCGTATTTAACATATCTTTCACTCCCACTAACTGCAATAATTTCACTGCCGGAATATTTAAAGAACTGCCCAGCGCATATCTTAACTGCACCGGTCCGCGGACCTTGCCGTCATAATTTTTCGGCTTATACTCCGGGAAATTAACTCCGCCCGGAAACTCGGTCAAAACATCCGCCAACATCGTTGCCGCTGTATAGCCTTTTTTAAACGCCGTCACATAAGTTATCGGTTTAATGGCTGAGCCCGGCTGCCTTAAAGATAAAGTCACATTCACCTTGCCGTCATAGTCTTCGGCCGAGTAATTTTTTGACCCCACCATTGCCAAAATTTCACCTGTCTGCGGATCCAGCACCAAAGCCGCCCCGTTAGTAATGGCAATATTTTCCACTTTAGCGATCTCTTCGGTCACAATTTCCTGGGCCTTTTCCTGCAACTGCCAATCTAAACTCGTCGTCACTTTTAACCCGCCCTGCTCCACCAGCTTTTCCCCGTACCGGTCAATTAACTTCTGTTTTACATACATTACAAAATGAGGCGCCTTAAAACTTGAGCCTTCCGCGGCCAACTTAACTGTCTCTAAATCAGCCACTGCCTGCTTTTCTTCATCCTTAGTCAGATAATTATCCTCCCGCATTCTCCGTAAAACCGCCTTGGTTCTGTCTTTATAAGCTTCCGTGTTTGTTCCAAAAGGGGAGTAGGTGCTGGGCGCTTGGGGTAGTCCGGCCAAAATCGCTGATTCGACTAAATTCAGTTCGCTCACTTTCTTGCCGAAATATGTCTCGGCCGCCGCCTCCACCCCCCAGGCTGTCCCGCCGTAAGGCGATTCATTCAAATACATCTGTAAAATTTCATCTTTGGTATACTTTTTTTCTATTTGTACCGACAGCACAAACTCTTTAATCTTCCGGCTCACCGCCCTTTGCGAAGTCAACAAAGTGTTTTTCACCAACTGCTGCGTTAAGGTCGATCCGCCGGCCAGCCGCCGGAATCTAAATACCGTGTTAAACATCGATCTTACCCAGCCCAAGGGGTCAAACCCCTGATGAGTGTAAAAATTCTTGTCCTCGATGGCAATCGTTGCTTGCCTTAAAGTTAAAGGAACTTGGTCCAGAGTTACCGGGGTCCGCCGCTGATCAGCAAAAACATCGTATAACAGCTCGCCGTTTCTGTCTAAAATCTTCGTACTGAACCCCTCGC
>CAZDQA010000097.1:0-2019 GCA_964507605.1 uncultured Pseudomonadales bacterium
TGATTCGGATTAAATCAATTATTGACTGCCAAATATCTTTTAAAACTGAAACTTTCGTTTGTTCGTCATTTTCCCACAAAACCGGGATATCAACCACTTTAAATTTCATTTTTTTAGCTAAAAATAAAATCTCTGAATCATAACTCCAACGCTTGATTTTTTGCTGTTTAAATAATTTTTTTGCCACAGGAGTTTTAATTAATTTAAAACCACAAGTCACATCACTAACCTTTAAACCCAGCCATAATTTACTTAAGTTGGTAAACTGTCTGCCTAAATATTCCCGCCACCAAGGCTGGTGTTTGATTATTTTTGCCCCTGAAGCTTTTCTGGAACCAATGACTAAGTCCGCCCCTTTGGCAATAAAAGGATAAAACAGGCTTAACTCGGTTAACGGGGTTGAAAAATCCACATCACACAATAAAGTTAATGGTTGGGTGGCTTTTAACACCCCTTGTTTTAAGGCATAACCCTTGCCCTGATTTTTAGAATAAGAAATTAATTTCACAAACGAAAACTTTTTTATTATTTTTTCTGTATCATCAGTCGAGCCGTCGTTGACCAAAATAAACTCCCAGTTCGGTTGTTGGCGATGCCACTTCTCAATAATTTTGAAAGCTTTGTTTAATCGGCTCTCTTCGTTATAAACCGGAATAACAATCGATAAATTTTTTGGATAGAGTTTCATTATTGTATGATTGTAACATAGAGTAAAATCAATTCATGACTATATTGTTGGTTCTTCTATTTTATATAAGCCGCCTAGTTAATTTGATGATTTTTCCGCCTTACTGGGATGAGATTATTTATATCCGCTGGCTGATTGCCATTAAAACTCATCAGGCTTGGCTACTGCCATTGAAAGAATTCGGTTGGGAGCCATTAAATATCTGGTTGGCGGCATTAATCAACCGGGTAGTGACTGATCCTTTACTGTCTTTGCGGTTAACTACCGTATTTTTCGGCGGCTTAAGCATGATTATGGCTTATAAAACCATAAAGCTTATTTTTAATAAGACAGCGGCTTGGTTTACTGCTTGGCTGATTATTATCTGTCCGCTCCTTTTGGTTCATGATCGGCTTGGTCTGCGGGGTGAAGCGATTATCAGTTTTATCAGCTGGTTAACCTTAATGGGTTTGTATTTACGGCTAGTTAAAAAAAATTCCCGGGCGGTTTATTTAATTACTCTCGCTTTAATTATCGGTTT
The DNA here is from genome assembly GCA_964507605.1 of uncultured Pseudomonadales bacterium. Lineage (GTDB taxonomy): Bacteria > Patescibacteriota > Microgenomatia > UBA1400 > CG1-02-47-37 > CAZYUF01. The sequence goes on from CAZDQA010000097.1 coordinate 1,209, forward strand.
AATGACCAAAACCACGACTATGGCTTTAGTGCCGGCAGTATTGTTGGCTTATTTGTTTTTTCGTCCTCGCTTGGTTAAAGCAGATTTTCTGGCAGCGCTTATCAGCTGTTTCCCCTTTTTATTTTTTATATTGACAGGCACATTAAACAACGTTCTTAATAAAAAAGAAGTTTTTGTTTTATCCTGGGCGCAATTGGGCAGTTTGATTAAACCAAACTTAATTCAGACAGGCTTATGGTTTTATCAATATTTAACCTGGCCAATTTTATTAGTCATCGCCCTTGGTTTAATTCTGGTTGGGAAATTTTATCGCCGACGCGGCGGTTTATTGCTATTAAATATTCTGCCTGCTTTTTTACTAATCATTCTGATCGGAAGAATGTTTTTCCCCCGTTACCTTGTCAATATCGTTAGTTTATTATTAACATTTGGTGGTATCGGTTTAGCTTGGCTTTATCAAAAACTGCCGCGGTTATTAAAACCACTGTTGGTTATCATCTTCCTTCCCGGCTTATTTTTAGATTTTCAGATAATTAAAGATATCCGTCAGGCAAAATTACCGGAAATTGAACGCTGGCAGTATATCACCGGCTGGCCGTCCGGTTATGGTTTAACGGAATTGATTACGTACCTGAAAAGCGATCCGCCGTCAGTGTTAGTGACTGAAGACAATGATTTAATTAAAAGCGGTTTGCCTTATCTTTGGCCTCAACACCCGTTTCTAATTACTCAGACCGCTACGGCTTCAGCTTATTTTGTTTCCAATATTAATGATCAACTGCCAGAAAATTTAACCGGCCGCTTATTAAAA
>CAZDQA010000098.1:0-1903 GCA_964507605.1 uncultured Pseudomonadales bacterium
ATTACGCCAAGAAAGAGTTAACCGAAAAATTTATGACCGGGAAATTCAAAATACCGATCAGGCCGGATCAATGAGTGAGTGGACCAGCGTTAAAGATTATGATCAAGTTTATCAAGCCCGTTTTATCCCTAAATCGGTGATAGACATCAAGCATGATACTTATATTTATAACGATGTGTTTGCTTTCTTCAGTTATTATCAGGGTGAGCTATTCGGCATTGAAATTCATAACGCCGAGATTGCCAAAACCCAGAAGCAGATTTTTGAGGTGTTGTGGAAGATGGGGAAAAAATAATTGTGCTATACTATCCTTAATATGAAAAATTTACTCCTCGATGTTAGAGATTTTATCTATTACGATCTACTCAATAAACCGTTGCCCGAAGCCCCAAAGTTAGATTTTAAACAGGATTTTGTCCTGCATAAAGAACGTGGCGGTATGTGGATAGAATCAAAACAATACCCTGGTTTAATTGCTAGCGGTGATACACCGGAAGAATTAAGAGAGGCGGTTTTTGACGCAATATTAACCTACTTCGATGTACCGAGGTCGACTGCTAAAAGGATTCCTGATCAGCTCGTTTTAAATTTACCTAACGGTAAACAAATTAAGCCGAAAGTCCCAACTTTTACTTATTTGACTATTCAATTGGCCACTAATTAAATGTCCTTCCCGCCGGAAAACTATAAAGAATGGATTAAAGTTTTGTATAAGTTAGGGTTTGAAGAAAAAAGAGTTGGCCGGGGAAAACACGCATATAAATTTACTCACCCTTCTAGAAAAACTCAAGACTTTAGAATCCAAAGAAACTTTATTATCATTCCCCATAAAATTTACCCAACGTTGTCAAAAACCATTGTTAAACAAGTAATGTTCTTTGGTTTCACCCTGGACGAAATCAAACAAGTTTGTTAATAAAAGGTAAAATAGAAATATGTGTACTACCGCGGCGAAGAGATTAGACGATTCCTGGTGGTTAATCAAAACCCGCGATCCGGTTTCCTGGATGCGCTGGGATGATGAGATTAAACTATTTAACACACCCGCAGATAAATTTAAAAAATTGATCATTCAGAATCCTGACCTGCATGAAGACGGCTATTACGGCGGGATTAATGATCAGGGAGTGGCGTTTGTGTCTACTTTTGTCAGAGTAGCGGAAAATCAAATATCCTACATCAGAAGACCTTACGTCAGGCTAATCTTAGATGCGGCTAATGCTCAAGAAGCAGTCAAGATAATTGAAGGTTTTAATCCTCACATTGGCGGCAATATGTTTGTTGCAGATAAAAATCAATGTTTCGGCATTGAAGCCGTTCCGGAAAAATATTTGGTTGAGGAAATTACTCAGCCGGCAGTTAAAACCAATCATTTTCTTTATTTACCTAACCGCAACTTAGATTTTGACACTTCATCGACTTTTGAACAGTGGTCAAAAACTCATCAAGTCCGGGCAGAAGAATTAATCGCGAAGGCTACAAATCTTGAAGATTTGCAAAACATTTTAAAAGATCGGCAAAACGCGGATAAAAAAATGGCGATTTGCACCACCCCGGAAGAAGAAAAATGTTACACCTACTCCGCCTTTATTTTTGATACGAAAAATGTCAAAGCCTATTATGCTCAAGGCTGCCCTTTAACCACACCGTTTAAAGAATTCGGTTTTACTTAATCACCACAAATGTCCCCAGAGCGGTAACCGGAGCGGAGATTTTAGCGCCATTGACAGTGGCTTGGAGTTCAATATAACTCTTACCATTCCAGAACAACAACTTGGTGCCGGTTAAGTCGTCTTTACTTTGAATGGCAATAGTGACACTTTTAAGACTTGGGCTGGTTGCGGCCATAAAGCTATACGGACCGGCGACGACCTCGCCCTCGACTGCTTCGGGCAAACCCATC
>CAZDQA010000099.1:0-1863 GCA_964507605.1 uncultured Pseudomonadales bacterium
GGGTAACTGAGCAGAGTTGGACCTGCGGCTTCCTCTTAAAAATGGTAAAATAGACTATATGTTTAACTGGTCGACGGATGAAAAAACTTTCAAGAAAAAACACCCCAAAGAGTACCGGCTGTGGCGGTTAACCCAACTGATCAATTACGGTTTGGAAGAGGGGGAGAAATTAGACCGGCAGGAGGTCAAAAAAGCCTGGCCGAAGATTAAGGACGATCTCGATCCGTATAAAAAAAGAGCGGTGGAGTATTTATTATGGGGAAAACTATCCTCACTCCCAAACAACTTGAGTTTTTGGAACTTGCCCAAAGCCAGCCGCAACTAACCAAGCGGTTTTATCTAACCGGCGGCACGGCTCTGGCGGAGTTTTATTTACAGCATCGGCTGTCCGAAGATATTGATTTGTTTACCGAAAAAGAAGAAGTTAATCAAGGCGTGGTGGAAGCGTTTTTAAAAAAGTCAGCCCGGAGGCTGAAAATTAAAAAAATTAAACTAAGCCAGTTTTTGGGGCTGTTCAGTTACAAATTGATTTATCAGGACGGCGAAGAGTTGAAGGTTGATTTTAATTATTACCCGTTTTTGCGGATTGATAAAAGGACTAAATTCAAAAATTTGGAGGTTGACAGCCTGGTTGATATTGCTGCCAATAAAGTCCACACCTTATTTATGAAGCCTCGGCCGCGGGATTATATTGATCTGTTTTTTTTAATGACCACGCAAAATTACGATTTGAATCAGTTGATTCTCGATGCCAAAGCCAAGTTTGACTGGGATATTGACCGGATGAATTTGGCCAACCAATTTATCCGGGTGAAAGAGTTGGAGTTTAAAGATCTGCCGAAAATGCTTAAACCCCTTGATTTTAACAAGATGCAGGAGTTTTTCTTAAAATTGGCCAAAAGTTTGGAGAAAGAGATTTTTAGATAGTTTATGTTAAAATCTATCCATGCTTTTAATCTCCTCTTCCTTAAGTCAAAAAGACCTTAAATCTTTACGAAAAACCTACGGCAGTTATCTTAAAGTTACCGTCGATATTGCCAAACAAATTTTAGTTGCCGGTTGTGAACTCCATGCCGACGGCGAAAAAATCCTTTTAGAATCTGGCAGTCTTCAGGATAATGTTTGGGGTGGGGGAATTAATTTAATTAACAAAGAAATTGATGCCACCGCAGTTTTAAATTTACGCCCCAAATTTCAAAATACCAGTTTGGAAATTCTTGACCCCCAAAAAAGGCAAAAATTGATAGCCGTTGTCCAAAAAATGTTTTCCAATCTATGAAATTAAATAAAAATAGCCAACAGTCAGATAAAATTGCCAACCTTTACCGCGCCGCCGCCAGCCTAGCTTCTGGGGACCAAACCACCGCTTTAAATTTTATTAAAAAATCATCAAATTTTGAAATTGCCAAACAACTTTCAGTTAAACTACAAAAGAGTCAGCAGTTGCTTTTAGCAGAAAAACTTTTAGATCAATACCATCAGATGCTCTAGCGAACGCTAGCCCTGAGGTATTTCCGAAGGGACGTTAGAACCTATTATTTCTGATTTGGTGTATACTATCAAAATATGAACGAGGGACAAAAAGCCAGGGTGGTAAATTGTGGTTTTTCCCAGAAATTTTTGGTCAGACCAGATGAAGAAAACCCCTTAACGCCGGATACCGTATTTGTCGGTAAACAAGGCGAAATTATCAGTTCCTTAACCAGAGAAAATTGTGGAAAATATCAACCAGCTAAAGATAATCGCCAGGATTCGCTTATCAATGCTATAACAACAAAGAAACGGATTTTAGGAATCTGGACGCGCAAAGTACCCGTTGTAATCTGTAGTGTCCATAGTTGCCAAGCTTGTAAAAACCATGTG
>CAZDQA010000100.1:0-1826 GCA_964507605.1 uncultured Pseudomonadales bacterium
GCTGTTCCCATCGGCCGGTCATCTTCGGAAAAACAATACTCTTTAAACTCATCCTTAATTGACTGAGGTAAATAACCAACGGCAAAAACAACCTCTTTAATCCCACGCTTTATTAACATCGTTACTAAGCGGCGTAAAAAGGGGCGGCCATTTATAGCTACCATATGTTTTGGCTGGCCGTGAACTAACTCTCTTAATCTAACGCCGAAACCGCCAGCTAAAATTAAAGCTTTCATAACTTATATTGTACCCATTTAATCAATGCCTGTAAAAAGGCAGTTAAAAATAAACCTTTTGTCCTGACAGTAGTAAAAATCAGATGATAAGGCAGCCAGAGCCAATGCTCCAGAAGCTTTTGACCGCGGATGTTTTTCCAAACAAATAAGATTTGATTTCTCATCGCCATTAATTCCATTTTCCTCTGGCCGAAAACTGAGACATTGGTAGTTTCGTGATTATGAAAAACCTGAGACTGAGGTTCAAAAAGAATTTTAAAGCCATGCTGATGGGCCCGCCAAGACAGATCAATATCTTCCCAATAAGCCGGTTTATATAAGGGGTCCATACCGCCAAGTTTCAGATATTTCTGCCGGTCAAAAGCGCTTGAACCGCCGGTGGCCCAGCAGTTTTTCATTGCCCGTCCAGATTTATTTATCGCTGCGGCAGAGTGAACTAAAAATCCCCGCTTAAATTGACAGCGGTTTTGGCCGCTAACACCGTTAGGTTGAATTTCCTCGCAAGAAACTGCAAATACTTTTGGATCAGAAAAATGCTTAATAAGCGGTTTTAAGAAATTGGGTTTGGGAGCAACATCAGAATTAAGCAAAACTACTATTTCACCCTTGGCGGCTTTGACGCCATGATTGCAAGACACAGCAAAACGCTGGTTAGTGTGATTAACAATGACTTTAACATGGGGAAAGTGTTTGCTTAAATATTGGACTGTATCATCGGGGGAAGCATCATCAACGACAATAATTTCACTCCCCTGACTGGCGGCAATAATTTTAGGCAAGTGTTTGATTAAAGGCAGTTTCTGGTAATTGGGAATAACTATAGAAACAGATTTCATAGTTTAAAGATTTTGTAAGTCTGCTGGCAAAACTTGGCTTTGGAAAAATCCTTGGCCCGGAGTTCAGCTTTTTGTTGCAGTTTATGGAAAAGTTTTTGATCATGAATAATGGCTAAGGTTTGTTTAATTAAATCTGGCTGATTATCCCATAATAAACCGTTAATCCCGGTTTCCACAATTTCCGGCTGGCCGCCTTTATTAATGACGATGGGCACGGCCCCGGCGGACATGGCTTCAACTGTGCTTAAGCCTAAATGTTCAACTGCTTGGGGATTAATAATTTCATCAATTTCATAACCGGTTGCGTGCCAATAGATTTTGGCTTGACCATAATCTTGCTGTAGTTTTCTAAAATTACCTTGATGACGGATGGTAATCGGATAACCCTTGGCCAAATCAGCCACTTTTTTGGCAAAGTTTAAGTTATCCCGGCCATGATCGATCGGTCCGTTTAAAATTAAACGCCAACCGGTTAGACCTTGATCACAAAGAGTTTTAAAGGTCTTGACGAGAAAATCCTGGCGCTTGCAGTGTTTGTTATTGCTGGGGCTGAAAAAACGGCCGACGTTTAAAATAATGTTTTGTTTGGCCAGGGGTTTAAAATCGTGCTGATCAACCGCTCCCCAATGGACATAATCGATTTTAATTTTCCAGTTTTTTTCTAAAGAGTTTTTGGTAAAGTAAGAATTGGTAACTTTGACCGGCCAGTAACGCAATTTAAACCGCTGAATTAAATTCGGCGGTTGGTTGAAAG
>CAZDQA010000101.1:0-1801 GCA_964507605.1 uncultured Pseudomonadales bacterium
CTGGCGAAGTTATGGGTGAAGTTAGTTTTGGATAATCAGCCGTTTAAGGTGGGCAAAATCACTAAAATCGGCTGGTGGTCGCCGGGCTCGAATTTTAAGAGCTGTTTAAAGTTAAAAGGTTTGCAGCCGGTGGATTATCTGGAAGCCTGCAATATGAGTTTAAGAAGAGAGTTAGCAAAAAAGGCGGGCGGTTTTGACTTAAAGTACCAAGGCACGAGCGAGTGGTGCGAATTGGATTTGGCAATGAGGGTAAAAAAATTAGGCTACAGGCTGGTGTGGAGCAGGAGGGTGAAGGTAGAACATCAAGTGTCCAGAAGCGGGGTGTTTAAAATGCGGCGCAAATGGGGAGAAAGAATACAAAATTATTTATATTTCAGAAAAAAATGGCTTTGATATTAAAGTTTTTACTGATGAACTTTTATTTCCAAATTGATTGGTTTGTTATTAAGTTGGCAAAAAAATATGACCGGAAAGGCAAAAGATTGTTGGATGTAGGGGCGGGGGAGTGTCGGTATAAAAAGTATTTTAAGAAGATGGTATATAAGAGCCAGGATGTAAAACAAAACACTGACAAAACAATAGATTATGTGGGAGAGGCAAAGGGCAAGTATGACTATATTTTGTGTACGCAAGTCTTGGAGCATTTAAAAGAGCCGGAAGCGGCATTTAAGAACTTTAAGCGCTTGTTAAAGCCTGGGGGTAAACTGTTTTTAACCACTAATTTTATCTACCAAATTCACATGGCCCCGGATGATTATTGGCGGTTTACCGAGTATGGATTAAGGTATTTGGGGAAAACAGCGGGATTTAAAATCGAAAAGCTGGAACAGCAGGGAGGGATTTTCCAGGTGTTGGCTTATCTTCTGATTACTTTACCATTACGAATTGGGCTGGAAAAATGGCAATGGAGTTATTGGCTGTATATTATTATGTTTTCACCGATAATTATGACCATAAATTTGACAGCAGCGGGGTTGGACCAGATATTTAAAAGCAAAAGTTTAGCGATTAATTACAGAGTGGTTTATAAAAAATATGATTAAAGTATCAGTAATTGTAGCTAATCATTGGCCGAAATATCAGTTTCCCCAAGCAGGAAAAGAATCCTGGCTGGAAGTGATTGTGGTTAATGGCACTAACCCTAGTTGGGCCAGAAATAAGGGAGCAAAAAAAGCCAAGGGTAAGTATTTGGTTTTTTTAGATAATGATACTTTGGTAAAAAAGGGTTGGTTGAATCAAGTGGTTAAGTATTTGGATGAACATCCAAAGGTAGGAGCAGGACAGCTTAAATTGTTACGGTTGGGCAGTAATAAGTTTGACAGCGCTGGTGATTTAATAACCGCCAACGGTTTTTTGGCTGAACGGGCCAGGGAGGCGGAAGATAAAGGCCAGTTTGACAAGGCTGAGCCGATTTTTTCCGGTAAAGGTGCGGCCATGATTGTCAGAAAAGATGTATTTGACCAACTCGGCGGTTTTGATGAGGCATATGTATATTACTGGGAGGAACCGGATTTATTTTGGCGGGTGTGGCAGGCAGGCTATGAAGTCAGATTTTTATGGATGGGAACGGTTTATCATAATTACGGTACTAAAGCGAAACCGATTCCTAAAATTCCGCCTGCCAGTCAAGTTTACTTAGCCTGCAGGAATCAATTGATGACCATAATCAAAAATGCCCAAAGCCGGCGCTTAAGGATGTTATTTTGGGTTAGTTTAAGCTGGCTTGGTTTAGAGACAATGTTTGTCATTAAGGGTAAGTGGCGGCAGGCATGGGCAATTGAGCGGGCTTGGTGGTGGCTGC
>CAZDQA010000102.1:0-1645 GCA_964507605.1 uncultured Pseudomonadales bacterium
GTTCTTTGGCCATTTCTTTAATTTGAGTCTGAATGGTTTCAATTTGAACTTTAATTTGGTTTTTTTCCCGGGAAAAGATGATTTGTTCTTCTCTTCTGATACATTCAAACCGGCTGCGTTCCTGTTGCCGGATTTTATTTTCCTGTTGATTTAAGAATTCTTCAAAGTTGAAGGCCTCAGTGTTGGCTTGATTAGTTTTTGGTTGAGTTTGAGTTGAGCCACTATCTTTAAAGGCTTCAAGAAAGTTTTGGTGCTTCGGTCCGGATTTTTTCTTTTTTCCGGTTTGGAACGGGTCCATTTTAGTGATGATCATGTCTGAATTTGTGGGCAGACATAGCTAATTAATTTTAAAAAGCAATTTTACTATAAGTTGAGTAAATAGTCAATGGCCTGGCGTTTTTTTAAGAGAGTTTCCAGGTAGATGCGTTCCGAAGGGGGGGCTCCGTCTTTGATCAGGGCGTCGATGTCTTTTTCTTCAGTTTTAAATTTTTTATCCTCGGCGATAGCCTGAAGAATTAATTCCAGCTTTAAGGTATTGGCAGCGGTTTGCTGATACTCCTGTTTAATTTGGTCAACGGTTTTATTATTTGAACTAGCATATTGGTCGATAGTTAATCCCAGTTTTTGGATTTGGTCTAAGAGCCGGGAAAGCAGTCGGTCCCTTTCCGACTCAATCAGTAAATCGGATAACTCGATTTTAATTTCATCAATCAAAGCTTTGGAGACAAGGTTAAGTTTTTGCGCTTGGTCCAGCTCTTTTTTCTCTAGTTGGTTTTTGACTAAGGCACTTCTGGCAGTGCCTTGATAGTTACCTAACTTGATTTCCGGCAGTTCACAACCGGAAGCTTTAAACTGCCAGGGTTTATTTTCTTCAGCGGCAATAATGGTAATTTTCGGGGCAATGGCCGGCCTTAAATGATGCTGGGTAATGGCTTGGGCGTAAGATAACGGCAGAAGTTGGTTGATAACCTCGCCGTAAAGTTTGCCTTTGTCAATCGATTTCTCGACGAGATCTTTTGGGGCTTTGCCGGGGCGGAAGCCTTCGAGTTTGGCTTTTTTGGTTAACTCATTTAAGACTTTGTCATAGGTTTTTTTAACCTGGTCCCAAGGTATAGAAAATTCCAGTTCAAAGGTTTTTTTGGGCAGCCAGGTTAGCCCGCCTAGCGTCGAGGCTGGTTTTGCTTGAGTCATGAAGGGATTATACCATAAGTTTATTCGTAGCGAATGGCTTCGATCGGGGTAAGCCGGGCGGCCCTTCTGGCCGGAAAGACGCCGAAAAAGACGCCGATGGCCGTGGAAACAGTAAAGGCTAAAATGACGGAAATCAGGTTAATTGAAGCCGGAAAAAATGAATGAATGGCTAAAACAATCAAGCCGGCCAGCAATAAACCGATTAAACCGCCGAAAACTGATAAAATGACGGCTTCGGACAAGAACTGGATTAAAATATCTTTTTGAGTCGCGCCTAAACTGCGGCGGATGCCGATTTCTTTGGTGCGTTCAGTGACGGTGGCATACATAATGTTCATAATGCCAATGCCGCCGACTAAAAGGGAAATTGAACCGATGGCGATGAGGATAGCGTTAATGATGGTAAAAATCTGATTGACGGTGGTGAGAATTTCCGTTTGTTCGGTAACGGAAA
>CAZDQA010000103.1:0-1521 GCA_964507605.1 uncultured Pseudomonadales bacterium
TTGTCCCGATTGAAGACCGGCCCCTGGATCAATGGATTCTTAACTTTTTTAAGGCAATCTACTTGCCCACTCAATTTATTTTTAAATCCCGGGTTAAAGCTATGGACATCTTTTCTCCCACTCCGCCTCTGCTCCGGGAAACCAATAAAATCTCTGCCAATCCCGCCCAGCTCGAAGAATACTTAAGCAGTTTACCGGCCACCCCGGCTTCTGCTTTTGATCAGGCCGAATATAAATATTTGGACCACATCTCTAATCTCTTCGGCGCTCTGGGCATTAAACCGCCGGCCTTAGCCATTCAAGCCGACCACCCTCAACCCACTAACCCTTACAAATCTAATCTCAAGGGTGTTCGGGTGCGTAAATTATTCAGTCCCCAGGTCTGCCTTTTGCCTCACGCCACTATTTTCCAATCCCCGCCCGAACCTAAACAGGCAGTAATGCCTCTTATTACCAAGGCCGCGCCTGTTGTTACTAAACCAGTACCCGTTGTCAAAACAAAACCAAAACTGGTCACTGTTAAGCCCCAGCCGGCCAAACCTAAAGCAGAAACCGTGGAACCCACCTTTGCCTCCGGCGTCGTTATGCCCCTTTCCCCGGAAAAACCCAACCTGATTACCGGCATTACCCTGGATAAAACCGGCAAAATCCTTCCCGGCGTTATCCTGGAAATCCGCGATAAACAAGGCCTTCCGGTCCGCGCCTTAAGGTCTAACAAGCTCGGCCAGTTTTTTATCGCCACCCCCTTGTCCGACGGCATCTATCAAATTCAGGCTGAACAAGCTGATCAAAAATTCGCTATAATCAAACTTGAGGCAAAAAGCGAAATTATTCCGCCTTTAAAAATTCAAGCTCTATGATTAACTCTGCCCCCATCGCCAGCAGTCAAAGCCACCTGGATATCGAAGATATCCGCGATAATTTAGTGGTTTTAAAAGACGGCTCCTGCTGTCTGATTCTCCAAACCAGCGCCGTTAACTTTTCCCTTCTGTCTGAAGGCGAGCAGGATGCCACTATCTACTCTTATGCCGCCCTGTTAAACTCTTTGACTTATTCTGTGCAAATTGTTATCAAAAGCCAGAAAAAGGATATTAATTCTTACCTCTCTCTCTTAAACACGCAAAGGCAAACCATTAAAAATCCGCTCTTAAAAACCCAGTTGGAAAAATACTACCAATTTATTCAAAAAATCGTCCAGGAAAACGAAGTCCTCGACAAAAAATTTTATTTGGTCATTCCTTTTTCCAGTCTGGAGCTGGGAATTTCTTCCGCCTTGGGTTCTGCCTTCAAAAAAAAGTCATCCGGCCTCCCCTTTCCTCTTGATCACATCCTGCAAAGGGCCAAAACTTCCCTTTTCCCCAAACGCGACCACCTCATTTCCCAACTTTCCCGCTTGGGCTTAAAAGCCCGCCAGCTCACCACCCCTGAACTGATCAAACTTTTTTATCAGGCTTATAATCCCGATTCCGGCTCAGTTGATTTTCCTGAAAACGCCGGTTATAACACCCCTTTGGTTACTGC